>JANWVL010000164.1 GCA_025056655.1 Candidatus Methylacidiphilales bacterium | reverse complement strand
CGTTCTTGCTGCATGGAGTCGCGATCGCGGAGGGTGACCGTGTCACGCCGGCCAGCTAGTGGGCCTTCGCGAACGCCTTCGAGCGTCTCGAAATCTATCGTGACGCAATAGGGTGTGCCGATTTCGTCTTGGCGTCGGTAGCGTCGTCCGATGGCGCCGCTGTCGTCGTAGGCTGTCATCATGTGTGGGCGTAGCATGGCTTCGATTTCTCGGGCTTTAGCGACGAGTTCGGGTTTATTTTTGAGTAGGGGGAAGACGCCGACTTTGATTGGAGCGATGCAGGGTGCTAGGCGTAGGACGGTGCGGATTTCTGTTTGGCCTTTTTCATCGGTGATGGTTTCTTCAGTGAAGGCTTCGCAGAGGACGGCGAGGAGGGTGCGATCGACGCCGGCGCTGGGCTCGACGACGTGGGGGATGTATTTTTGTTTGGTCTCTTCGTCGAAGTATTCGAGGGGTTTGCCGGATGCTTCTTGGTGGCGAGAGAGGTCGTAGTCGGTGCGGTAGGCGATGCCTTCGAGCTCTTGGATGCCGAAGGGGAATTCGTATTGGAGGTCGTAGGTTTTGCGGGAGTAGAAGGCGCGCTGATCTTCTGGGACGTCGAGGATGTGGATTTTGTGGCGGGGGATGCCGATGGTTTCATACCATTTGAGGCGTTCTTCGAGCCAGTGGTCTGTCCATTGGAGGCCGGTGCCTGGTTTTACGAAGAATTCGAGTTCCATTTGTTCGAATTCTCTGGAGCGGAAGGTGAAGTTGCGCGGGTTGATTTCGTTGCGGAAGGCTTTGCCGATTTGGGCGATGCCGAAGGGGAGTTTGAGGCGTGAGGTGTCGAGGACGTTTTTGAATTGGACGAAGATGGCTTGTGCGGTTTCGGGGCGGAGGTAGGTGAGGTTGGAGTCGTCTTCGACGGGGCCGACGTAGGTTTTGAACATGAGGTTGAAGCTGCGGGGTTCGGTGAGGGAGCAGGCGTCGGTTTGGCCGACGGTTTTGGAGGGTTTTTGCGGGCAGGGGGTGGAGGTGAGTTGGTCGGCGCGGAAGCGGCCTTTGCAGGTTTTGCAATCGACGAGTGGGTCGTTGAAGGTGTCTTCGTGGCCGGAGGCGCGCCAGACGGCGCGGTTCATGAGGATGGCGCCGTCCATGCCGACGATGTCGTCGCGGAGTTGTGTCATGGTGCGCCACCAGTGGTCTTTGATGTTTTTTTTGAGTTGAGCGCCGAGGGGGCCGTAGTCCCAGGCGCCGTTGAGGCCGCCGTAGATTTCTGAGGATTGGAAGATGAAGCCGCGCCGTTTGCAGAGGGCGACGAGTTTGTCCATGATTTCGGATTGTGGCATAGCGGGGTGGAGGGGTGTGTGGTTGAAGGTGGAGTTGTAGAGGAAGGATGGGGGAAGTGCAATGCGGGGTTTTTATTTTATGTGTGAGAACTTGAAAGGGGAGGGGGTGTGTTTATAAGCCGTGCATGGTTTGGACTTTGGTGAAGTTTTGGTTGAGGGCAGCGGTGGTGAATATGTGGTGCTGGGCGGGTGTGTTGGTGTTTTTTTTATGGGCGATGATGGTGACGGCACCTCGGATGGAGAAGCTTAAGCTTGTGTCGGAGCGGACGGGGGAGGAGTTTGAGATGAAGCGGCCATGGGTGGTGCCGCTGGAGAAGCGGGAGCCGTTTTGGAATGGCCGCTCACGGTTGGTGGGGGAGATGCGGGTGAAGGGGTGGTGGGCGCAGAAGACGATGGGGATTGAGTTGAGGCATACGCGGCCGAATTTTAAGGGGGTGGTGGCGGGGCGGGAGGTGCAGTTTACGCATTATCAGATTGTGGATCCGTTTTATGATCAGTTTTTCTTTAAGCGGTATGTGTTGGATGGGCGTGGGGTGAAGGGTGGTGTGGTGCCGTTTGAGTTTTTCTTGGAGAATGAGATTAAGGATGCGCCGGGTGTGTGGCTGAGGATTAATTTTTGGGATCCGGTTTTTTTGATTTTGTGGGTGGGGGCTGTGGGGAGTGCGGCGATGTTTATGGTGGCGTTGTTTAGGCGGTTTGGAGCGCCGCTTTGGGGGGCGGGATTGGTGATGGGGGCGTTGATGTTGGTGTTGGCTTACTTGCGATATACGAAGCCGCATGAGAGGACGTATGATGAGGGGTATGGGCCTGGGGTGCATAGTGCGTATGTGATGGCGATTGTGGAGAGGGGACGGCTGCCGAAGGTGGATGAGGGGTTTGTGTTTTATCATGCGCCGTTTTATTATTTGTTGGGGGCGGCGGTGTGGTGGTGCTCGGAGGTGTGTGGGGCTCCGAATCCGTATCAGGCGTTGCAGGTGTTGGCGGTGGTGCTTTTTGGGTTGTATCTGGCGGGGGGGGTGTTGGCGATATTTCAGTTGGTGCAGAGGCCGGGTTTGCAGGCTTTGGCGGCGGCGGTGTTTTGTTTTTGGCCGGGGGGAATTATGCATTCGATTAGGCTTGGGAATGATGCGTTGTTGTATGCTTTGTCGGCTTGGGGTATTTTTTTGGGGTTTCGTTGGTGGCGAAGGATGAGGGAGGAGGGGTGGCCGTTGGGGGGGGTGTGGCGGGGGGAGTGGGTGTGGAGTGCGCTCTGTGCAGCGGCTGCGTTTTATGCGAAGAGTAATGGGCTTGTGTTGGTGGGGTGGCTTGGGATGATGTTGTGTATTGTATGTGTGGGAATGGTGTATCGGGAGGCAGCTTTGTTGAGGATACGAGATGGGGTGAGGGGAGCGGAGTGTGTCTGGAAGGGGCTGCGGAGGATGCAGTGGGGGCGGTATCTGCGGTGTCTGGGGGTGCTATTGGGGGTGACGGCGTTATTTGTGGGTTTGTATTTGGCGCGGAATTTGAAAGCGATAAACTTCAAGGATCCGAATTTTAGTATGGCCCAGGCTTTGGTGCCGAACGCTGGGGCGTTGAACCCTGGGATGTGGGTGGAGACGAATCTACGGAGTTTTTTAGTTTTCGATCCGTTTTCGTTTATGAGTATCATTTACACCAATCCTTACAATGAGGAGGGGAAGAAGCATTTTTGGAACTATCTTTTTAAGACTAGTCTTTTTGGGGAATATGGTGTAGGTGGGCGGAGGCATGATGATTGGGCGTGGTGGTTGAATTTTAATTTTGTGCTGCTTTTGGGGATGGTGGTTTATGGGTTGGTGCGCTATGTGGAGGCGGATTGGTGGGAGAAGGTGCCTGTGTATACGTTAATTGTGTTGTATTTTGCTTCGATGATTTATTTTAGGATGAAGGTGCATTACGGATGTGCGAATGAGTTTCGGTATATATTGCCTGTGTTGGTGCCGATGGCGATGGTGATAGCAGAGGCGGCGACGCGTGGGAGGACGGGTTGGCGGATCGCGGTGAAAGTGGGGTTGTGTGTGATGTTTGTGGTGGCTTCGATTGTGTATTGGGGGATGTTGCCGGAGCGGTTTTAGTTGAGGATTGGATTTGTATTGCATTGAAGTTGGTTGTAGCAAATGGGCGAGCAGATTTTTATGGCGGATGAGGAAGTGTTGGATTGTGCGATTGAGGCTGTGAAGGCGGCGTCTGTGGTTATTCGACGAGATTTTCGTTTGCCTTTAAGGGTAAGGGCTGAGTCGGCGCACGATATAAAGTTAGAAACCGATGTGGAGGCTCAAGCTGCGATTGAGAAAGTGATTTTGGATTATTTTCCAGGGGCTCAAATAGTGGGTGAGGAAAGTGAGGGGAACCGTGTGAAGGATGACGATGGGGTGGGGGTGAAATGGATTGTGGATCCGTTGGATGGGACGGTGAATTTTTCGTATCGGATACCGCATTTTTGTGTTTCGGTTGCGGCGCAAGTCAGTCGTAGGGTTGTGTGTGGGGTAATCTATGATCCAATTCGGGATGAGCTTTTTACGGCTAGATTGGGAAAGGGAGCTTATTTAAATGGGGAACGGATAAGGGTAAGTGAACGAGGGGATCTTTCTGAGGCTGCGATATCTATTGGTTTTGCGAGGAGGGTAGAGACTATATCGCATACGTTGAAGTTGTATGAGTATTATGGGTTACGGGTGAAGAAGCTTAGGGCGATGGGGGCAGCTGCTTTAGATTTGGCGTATGTAGCGGCGGGCCGGTTAGATGCTTATATGGAGCAGGAGGTGTCGTGGTGGGATGTAGCGGCGGGGATTTTGCTTGTCCAAGAAGCAGGTGGCAGGGTGGAATGGATAGAGCGTGCAAATGGGAAGATTCAAATCTTGGCGGACTCAGGGCATTTGGATTTTAGGTATCGTTGATAAAAAAGGGCCCGGGTGAATGAATTTTTGAACACTTTTGGAACTTAATCGTCATATTCTTATGAGGGCAGTTTTCCTTAGGTTTGTTTGCCCCAAGGCCTTGGAGGTAGGCCTTGGGGCTTTTCTGTTGATCAGGGGATTGGGTTTTTGAGATTTGGTATAAGGGTTTTTTATGAGTCTTTGGGAGTTGGTTTTAATTTTTGTTTTTTGTATCTGCGTTGCAGTGACAATATGGCTTTATGCGCGGGTGCGATCTATGGTTCGAGTAGGGAAGGCGCTGGATGAGCTTTCTCGAGGAATCAGGCATAAGAAGTATTTTTTCGGAAACTCTAAGGCATCGAGGCGTTGGGCAGGGTTTATCGAGGGGCTTGCCGCGCGGCTGGAGCAGCTAGAGGATCAAGTCCAAAAGGAGGCATACGATCTGAAAGCTCTGCTTGAAAACATGGCCGAGGGGGTGGCGATTGTGGATGAGAACCACGTCATTCAGGAAGCTAATCTTGCCGTTGGGAGACTTTTTGGAATCAAAGAGGTTTTGATTGGTCGTAGTGTGCTAGAGGTATTTCGAAATGCTGATCTTGAGATTATTTTGCGAAAAGCGATTGATAGTGGGAAACGTCAGCAATGCGAAATTTCGGTGACCACAGATCAATCGCAAGAACGAGTGGTGGAGGCGAGTGTGACGCCGATTATTCATCCTTCAACTAGGGAGGCACATGCTCGACGAGGGGCTATTCTATTATTTCATGACATTACTGAATTCAAACGAGTGGAAAATGTGAGACGAGAGTTTGTGACTAATGTCTCTCATGAGTTGCGAACGCCTTTGTCTGTCTTTCGTGGTTATCTTGAGATTTTGCTAGCACAAAGGAGGGTAGATATTAGCGAGTTACACCGAATTTTGAGCATTATGAATAAGCATGTTTCTCGGCTTACGTCGCTGGTAGATGAGCTTGTGGACCTAGCACGGCTAGAGACAGGACGGGTGGGACTGGAGCCTTTAGTGATAAAGGTTCCGGAGTTACTCGAGCGGATAGTAAATGATTGGAGGCTGATATTAAAAGAGTCTCAACAGGAAATCGAGTTGATCTGCCCTAGGGAACTGCCTCTACTCGAGGCAGATCCTGCCCGTATGGAACAAGTCATGCATAACTTGCTAGAAAATGCTTCGAAATATTCAGAACCTCACACCCGGATAACTGTCCGGGCTGAACATCGTGATCATGTAATACGCATTACAGTGAGTGATCAAGGGATGGGGATTCCAGCACAAGATTTACCCTATATATTTGACCGTTTTTATCGCGTAGATAAATCGCGGAGTCGAGATCGAGGGGGTATGGGGTTGGGGCTGTCTATTGTGAAGCAAATAATTGAACTTCATGGCGGTCGTATTTGGGCGGAAAGCCAACTTGAAGTCGGCACAACAATTTATTTAGAACTTCCTTTAATGCCTGAATAGTTCCAGGCGTAGCAGCGGGGTCTATTTGGGCAAAGTAGGGATATACTTTGTTTGACACATAGAGTGTAAAAACTAGAAAACTTATATGGATTTGAGTGCGAGTGCGCTATTTGATCTGCAGGAATTTGCGCACCGCGAAATATTTAGTGATTGCCGGTATGTGTGGGAAGCGATTCCTAAAATCAAATCTTATCTGGAAAGATCTACTTTTAGTTCTCATCCTCCTACAATACTTGGAGAAGCATACATAGGGGAACAGGTAACTTTCGGAGAAGGGGTGGTAGTAGAGCCAGGAGCAGTAATTTTAGGGCCTGCTATTATTGGGCACTGCACTCGGATACGAACTGGGGCTTATCTCAGAGAAAACGTGATCATAGGCGAGAATTGCATTCTAGGGAATTCATGCGAGTTTAAAAATTGCATTCTCATGAATGATTGTCAGGTGCCTCATTTTTCTTATGTTGGTGACTCAATTCTAGGTAATGGTGTTCATCTCGGCGCTGGTGTCATCTTGTCAAACCTTAAACTTACCGGGGATGAAATCGTCCTGCATCATCTTGGAAAGGCATATCCGACCGGGCTTAGAAAGCTTGGTGCTCTCATCGGAGATAGAGCAGAAATTGGCTGCCAAGCAGTCTTAAATCCCGGCAGCATCATTGGGCGTGAAAGCTTAATTTATCCCAGTGTTGTGTGGCGAGGGATTCTTGAGGAACGGCAAATCGTTAAGCTCTCTCAAACTTTGCAAATATGCCCTCGTCGCAAGGTCTAAGCACACGCACACTCGCGGATATTTTGCGGGAACAAATCGCACGGCATGGTCCGATGCGGTTTGATTGTTACATGAGCCATTGTCTTTATAGTGAACATGGGGGTTACTACAATCGTGCCAATCTCACAATAGGCCGCAAAGGGGATTTTTACACGAGCGTCTCAGTCGGCAGTGTCTGGGGGCAACTTATGGCCAACCAGTTTCAAGAGATATGGGAGAAACTCGATCGTCCTGCGGACTTTGTTATTTGTGAAGCTGGAGCTCATGATGGCCAATTTGCTGCCGATGTGTATACTGAGTGGCGGCGTATCTCCTCGCCTCTTCAATCCATGGCGCATTATATTTTCATCGAGCCTCTTACTCCGTGTCTGCGTATTCAAAAGAAAACCATGCAGCCTTTCATTACGAAGGGAGCTCGTTTGAGTTGGATAAAAAGCCTATCGGACCTTGATCCGTTGAGTCTTACCGGGATTATTTTTACTAATGAAGTTATAGATAGCCTTCCTGTTCGATTGATTCGGTTTGTTGAAAATAAATGGCGGGAAATCTATGTCGGTGCTAGTGAATCAGGCGGTGACTTCTACGAAGTTGAGGGGCCCATTGATGACGATGTGAGACAGGAGATTGAATTGTGGAAGATACCTCCGATCGAAGGATACACTACGGAGCTCCATCTTGAGGCGCGGAACTGGATAAGAGAAGCTGCGCGCGTTCTGAAGCGTGGGGCTATTATTACAGTAGACTATGGCCTCAGCGCTGAAGAATACTACGACCCGATTCGGAGCTTGGGCACTTTGCGATGCTATTCAAAACACCGTCAACTCGCAAATCCTCTTCAAAATCCAGGCCTTCAAGATATCACTGCTCATGTGAACTGGAGCCTTCTGCGACATGAGTCGCAGAGATGTGGTTTGCAAGAGATTGGTTTCTGTGATCAACGCCATTTCCTTGTAGGTCTCTGGCCAGACTTTTTTAGCTCGTTTACCCATACAAATCCCATTGAGCCTAAAATACTCCGTGGCTTTCAGGCCTTAATCCATCCGGAACACCTCGGGCGCGCTTTCAAATTCTTGATCTACGGGCGTGAATGGCCTGCAGGTTATGTTATGAAAGGTCTCACTGCTCACAAAGGCTAATCGTTGACTTTCTGACCTCGCGATAAGCGATTGAGGCTTGTATCTGGTTGAGTATAGGGCTAAGGGGAAAACTGTTTATCGCATCTATGAAGCGGTTTTTCATCACTACGGCGATTGACTACGTGAATGGAAAACCTCATCTCGGGCATGCCTACGAAAAAATTCTTGCTGACGTCCTTGCCCGTTTCCAGCGCAACCAGGGACGAGACGTTCTTTTCCTGACCGGTGTGGATGAGCACGGACAAAAAGTCCAACAGTCAGCGCGTGCTGCGAATAAGGCGCCCCAGGCTTTCTGTGATGAAATGACTGCACATTTTATTGCCCTGTGGAAGCGGCTGGACATTCGATATGATCGGTTTGCTCGCACAACTCTAGAGGCTCATCAATCCTACGTCCGAGGATGTCTCCAGCGACTCTATGACGAAGGAAAAATCGTCTTCAAAGACCATGTAGGCTTTTACAGTGTGCGGCAGGAGCAGTTTGTTACAGAAAAAGACCGAAATGCGGATGGGAGCTGGCCTGAGATCTACGGGGAAGTCGTGGAGATGCGTGAGCCCAACTATTTTTTTGTAATGGAGCCGTATCGAGAGCGGATCCGAGAGCGTATTGTAAGAGAGGAAAACTGGATTGAGCCGACGTTTCGCCGAAAAGAATTGTTGACGTTGCTTGAAGAGCCGCTTGAGCCACTTTGTATCTCGCGTCCCAAGAGTCGTGTTGAATGGGGGATTCCGTTGCCTTTCGATGAGCAATACGTCACTTATGTCTGGTTTGATGCGTTGTTAAATTACATTTCGTTTGCTTTTAATGCTGATGGCACGAGCCGCTGGCCTGCTGACATTCAGCTTATAGGGAAAGACATTTTAATTCCGGCGCATGGGATTTATTGGCCGGCTATGTTGATAGCGCTTGGTTTGGAGTGGCCTCGGCGGTTGTTGGTGCATGGTTGGTGGATGAACCGAGGAGCGAAGATGAGCAAGTCTATTGGGAATGTCGTTGACCCGGTGCCTTATATTGAGCATTGGGGAGCGGATGCTTTTCGATATTTTGTGATGCGCGAGATGGTTACAGGGCAGGACGCAGATTTTAGCGATGAACGTTTTGCCGACCGATATAGTTTTGATTTGGCCAACGATTGGGGTAATCTGGTGCAGCGGACGCTTTCGATGGTGCATCGATATCGAGGGGGTTGCGTGCCGCAGTCGGCAGAAGAAATGGAGTTGGTAGATGATGAATGTTGTGAAATCTACCTTCGCTGCATGGAAAACGGTCAAGTTCATGCAGCTCTTGAGGCAGTGTGGAGCAGGATACAAAGGGCTAATCGTTATGTCGAGGAGCGAGCACCTTGGCGTCTGGCAAAAGAGCAGCGCTTGGAGGAGCTCGATCGGGTGTTGGTGACGCTGTGCGAAGCGATCAGAAGAATTGGTTTGCTTTTAGAGCCTGTGATGCCGACAACGTCGCGAAAAGTGATGGGGTTCTTGGGTGAGCCTGAGGATTTTTCTTTTGGTCGGATCCGCCAAACAGAGGTTCTGAAAGGTCGTGTAATATCTCCCGCCGAGCCTTTGTTTCCGAGGAAGGAGGACGGTGTGAGAATGGAGAAGTAGACAGGAATTATGGGGGTAGAGATAGAGCGAAAGTTTTTAGTTGTAAACGAAAGGTGGCGTGAGGAGGCGACCAGCGTGCAGTGGGTGGCGCAAGGCTATTTATGTCTAGAGGAGCATTTAACGGTGCGGGTGCGGGTAATGGCTAGACGAGGCTGGATTACTATAAAAGGCCGACCTTTAGAGGGCAAGTTGTCTCGACCTGAGTATGAATACGAGGTGCCTCTAGATGAGGCGCAGGAGCTGCTTGAGCGACTGGCACGTCATGGAAGGATTGAGAAACGGCGTTACACGGTGCCAGTGCAAGAGGAGGTAGGCCAAGTGCGTATATGGGAAGTAGATGAATTCGAAGGGGAAAATCGAGGATTGGTATTGGCAGAGGTAGAATTAAGAGAGGAGGGGGAGAGAATTGTGCTTCCAGATTGGGTAGGGCAAGAGGTGACGCGAGATAGGAGGTATGCGAATAGTTATCTTGCACGTTATCCGTTTACAAGATGGGAGAGAGTGGGTTGATGCGTGGGGCGAAGGCTTGTGATTGTGGTTGAAGTTATTTGTTTTGTTGGAGAAGCTCATCGGTAGGGGAGAGTAGGGCGGTCTGTGGGGGTGAAGAGCGGTAAGCTTGGAGCTGTGCTTCGAGGTCGCGGATTTGGTTTTGGAGTTGAGTAGCAAGATCGGCCTGGGCTTGGAGTTTTTTTATCTTTTCTAATAAGTCACGATGGTCAGCGGAGATAGTGTTGATGGAGTCTTCGAGAAATTGGTTGCGGCGGGTGAGGCTATCGCGGTGTTTTTGGAGGATAGCTACTTCGTTTTGTAGGCTTTGTATTGTTGTGAGGGTGGAGGTAAAAGCGACGCCAATTAAGATTAATAAGATCGCTATGGCCATCTTAACCCAAGGGGCGAGAGAGACCTGAACACGTGGGGGTAAGGGCGTCTGCATCTCCTTTAGGGCTAATATCTCTTAGAAAGAAAAGGTTGTCAAAATCAAACGGCTCGGGTTTACGGTGAAGTAGGGTTTGAAAGTGAACGGAGGCGATTGCGAGCATAATCGAGGGCTTGCTCTGGGGTTGAGAGCTGACCTTCGAGTTGAGCTTCTCGGATTTCTTCGAGGAGGCGACCTATTTGAGGGCCGGGAGAGAGGCCGAGACGAATCAAATCGTGGCCGGTAATAAGTCGCGGGGGGCTGATTTCTTCTTGTGAGAGAGCTTGGCGGCGTTGAACTAGAAATTCATAGATGGATAGGTCGCCGTGACTAGAGAGGCAGTCTATGCGATGCAGATCGAGCTCCTCATCAAAGGTTGGGCGAGCCAGGAGGCGTTTTAGTTTACTCAAACGCATCTGTGGAGCGTCTTTGAAGGTCATGTGATTTTGGACGCAGGCGGTGACGGTCTCGATGATTTCGTTGCTGTAGCGTAGGCGTCTCAGGACGCGCTCAGTGATGCGCGCTCCGACGTGTTCGTGACCGCTGAAGCGGATGCGGCCGACGGGGTCGAGACTGTATGTTGCTTTTTTTCCGACATCGTGGAATAAGGTGCTCAGGGCGAGGGTGAGGGATGGGCGAGAGAGATGGGATAGCATTAACCGAGTGTGAACGTAGACATCACCTTCGGGATGGAATTGAGGCGGTTGTTGAACACCCTTCAGAGCCTCTATTTCTGGTAATATGGCTTTGAGGAGGCCGCTTGAGTCTAGTAGGTCAAGGCCGCGAACTGGAGACTCCGAGGTGAGGATTTTGTTGAGTTCGTCACGAATGCGTTCGGGGCTGATTCTGGTGATTTCTGGGGCTAGGTGGCATATGGCTTGCCAGGTGGAGGGTTCAATTTGGAAACCTAGTGTGGTGGCAAAGCGAACAGCGCGTAGCAGTCGAAGCTTGTCTTCTCTGAAACGGGCAAGGGGGTCTCCGATGGCTCGAATGAGTTTGTTTTTGAGATCAGCCGTTCCGTTAACGAAATCGATGACTTGATTTTTTTCGGGGTCAAAAAAGAGACCGTTTATTGTGAAATCACGTCGCTGGGCATCTTCTTGAGGTGAGGCAAAACGAACCGAGCTGGGATGTCGTCCATCGTGGTAGTCGCCATCGGATCGAAAGGTGGCAACTTCATATGCGTGGTGATTTTGTAAAACGCGGACAACACCGAAACATTTGCCTTCAAGGCCTGTTGTTTTAGGAAAAAGTTGGATGATTTCCTCGGGAGTAGCAGATGTGGCGATGTCGATGTCATCATGTGGAGACCCTCTCAGGTAATCACGGACCCAGCCGCCTGCAAAGTAGGCAACGAATCCGGCCTGGGTAAGTTTGGCGACGATATCTTTAGCCGTCGCGTAATGAGCGGAATCCATGTTCTAGACTGTATCGGTGGCGTGCTCGATTTTTGAGAAGGAGTCTTCGGGTTTTTTGTATTGGAGGTAGATGAGTCCACCGATCAAACTCCAAAGTAAAGTGACTCCAAATCCTGCAAGAGAGAAGGCTAAAGCGATTTCTTTATCAATCGAAAGCAATCCCAAAAATGAGACGAAAAGCCCTTCACGCATGCCTAGGCCGGAAATACTGACGGGTATTGCTACGAGAAAGCCTATAATCGGTAAACAAGAGACAAAAGGCCAAAATGGAACATCGTGCAGATGGAGAGCACGAAGAAGAAAAAAGCTCATAATGAATGTAAGGAGATGGAGGATAATTGAAATAATGATTGCCATAAAGTTTGCGCCCCAGGACTGGGTGTAGCGGATGAAAGCTTCATGGATGTTGTTTACTGTTTTTTGTAGGTGATTAGGAGCAAATCGATTCACTATTTGAAAAAAAAAGCTCCAAGCCGGAGGAATTAAAAAAACAGCTAAACCACAGAGCATTGCTATGAAGCTCAAAAAGATAGCTAGTAGAGCCTTGTGGGTGACAGGGTCCCCATCCAAGATTGGGTAGTGCCACAAGCCAAGCACAACAGCGATGCTGAGTAACACAAAGAGACCTAAGAGCCGGTCGAAAATGATAGAAAGTGCGGCAGCAGAACGATGTTCAGGCAAAGCCTGGGCACAGTAGTAGATCTTAGCAACGTCGCCTCCCGTGGTCCCAAGTAAAAAGGCATTAAAGAAGTGGCCGATCATCCAGATTTCTGCTGTTTTTCTCCAAGGTAAGTGGATTCCATGAACGCGTAAGAGGACGTCCCAACGAAGAACGGCAAAGAGGATGACAACTCCAAAGGTAAGAAAAGCAGCGCCGACCCATGTCCAATCCATCGTCTGAAATGTTCGCCCGAGTTCAGGCCAGTTGACTCGGAGGCCGATAACTATGAGGATCGTGAGAGAAATGAGAGCGCGGAGAAAAAAGCTCAGGTGTTTGCGAATGTAGCCCATAGACGGCGGCTGGCTACAATATCATCCGCTGTGGAGCGCGATGTCAATTCTAAGACGGAAATATAGTCTTTAGGAAAGAAAGAGAGAATTTCTTGAAAGTTGTTTGTGCCTTTTCCAAGGGGTAAATGATCGATGCCGGGAGGGCGACAATCTTGAAAGTGGGCACCAATAAGGCGGTGTGCATGCTTTCGGAGAAACTGTTTTTGATCGACGAAACCAAGGTGTTCCTTGCCGGCAAGATGTCCGAAATCGTGCCAGTAGCCTAAGTAGGGAGAATCGATTTCTTCAAAGATCATGGTAAATTCCTCTTCGGTAGGGAACTCTTCAAAGTGAGAGCGCGTCTCAATTCCGAGAAGAATGTTGTATTTTTCTGCATGTTCTAGACAAGTGAGTAGGCATTCTTTCACGCGCGCCCAAAGCTGGGGTGATTCGCGGCGGCGTTGGATCACCGCATTCAATTTGATGCGACAATATTCTGAGGAGTAAAGCTTACCATTAAGAAAGAGTTTTTCGAGTTTTCTGGTAAATCCACGGAGTGAACTTGAGCCTGCATGGAGAACTACAGCGCGAGCTCCGACCTCAGCCGCTGCTTCAATAGTCTTCTTGGTGTAAAAAACGGCAGCTTCACGAACTACACGACGGGGATGGGTATATTCGAAAGTGTTACAGGAAACGGGCACATCGCTTATTGGTAAGGGACAAAAGTTGTGAAGGGATGTGACCTTTACGACCCCATTTTCGATCGCTTTCTTAATTCCGGGCCATAAGCTATAACGGATTGTGTGCCCTAGCTCGACATACTCAAACCCTAAATCGCGAATTTCAAGCAACATAGCTTCGCCATCGAAGTGACGTGCAGCACTCCAGTTGGTAGATAGCGCTAATGTGTGTTTTGAAGTTGGCTTGGCATTAGGGATAATGCCTGGGGCACTGGGGCTATGCTCTCTAATGGCTGGTTCCTCCTCGACAACTATCATATCCTATACAATAGACCAAGGCGTGGGAAGTTAAAGTTTTTTATGGTTGCTCAAAGGAGGGATTACAGAGAGCCTTTTTAATGCGCTTTAGCGTTTGTTCTTTTCCGAGGACTTCCATTAGAGCGTATAGGCTAGGGCCGACGCGTCGGCCTGTGAGACACACTCGAAGCGGGTGAACGAAGAACGCAATTTTTTTCTGTGAGCTATTGGTTAAATTTCTGATCTCATTCTGTAAGTGATCGTGGCTCCATTTAGATGCAGCGGTTAAAGTCTCGTAGAGCAGGCGTAGTGCCTCCTGGGATTCATTGCTGGCGAGAATCTCTTTTGCTCCTTCATCCCAAGGAAATTCGTCGGTAAAATAAAAAGCCATCCATTGGGGCAATTCCTTGCCGATCTTTATTTTTTCACGCACAGTGGCTAAAGCCTTTTGGAAATATGTCTCAGGATACGCTTGATAAGGAATATGTGCGCGATCGAGGATAGGTTTAGCCCACTGAGAAAGCTCATCAATCGGCAGAAGACGCATGTATTCACCATTTAACCAAAAGCATTTTTCTCGATCGAACCGCGAGTTGTGGCGATGGATCTGAGGGAGATCAAATTTCGATATGATTTCTTCAAGAGATAAAATCTCACGATTGTCTTTGGATGACCATCCCAAGAGGCATAAGAAATTTCGCATAGCCTGTGGAAGATAGCCTTCCTCGATATACTCATCGAGAGATGCGCCTTCGTCTCGCTTGCTCATTTTGGAACCGTTTGCATTCAGAATCAGTGGAATGTGGGCGTATGCCGGCGGCTCAGCATTGAGCGCCTCAAATAAGGCAATATGCTTAGCAGTGTTAGTTAAATGATCTTCACCCCGAATGACGTGTGTGATCTTCATTTCAAGATCATCCACGACATTCACCAGATGAAAAACTGGCTGCCCATCCGACCGCACAATCACAAAGTCCGGGTCGAGTTGCTCACGATCCGTCAAAGCGCGCGTTACATTGCCGACGACTAAGTCACGAATGACTATAGGTTCACGCTTCATTCTAAACTTAATTGCTCCACCTGTCGTGGTGTAAGCTTTGCCGATAGAAAGAAGCCTTTCAACATAAGACCGGTAGATGTGTATGCGTTGACTTTGGAAATAAGGACCGTAGTTTCCGCGCGTGCTGCCATCTGGCATCGGACCTTCATCCCAATCCAGACCGAGCCATTTTAATCCTCCAAATATGGCCTGTAATGCCTCAGGAGTGTTGCGAGCGACGTCCGTGTCTTCAATTCTCAAAATAAACTTTCCACCGGTGTGTTTAGCATAGAGCCAATTAAACAAAGCAGTGCGTGCGCCTCCGATATGCAGATACCCAGTTGGTGATGGAGCAAAACGAACGCGTGTGGTCATGGGCGCTCCCTTTAGCGAAAATATTCCTATTTCAAATGATAAAATCACCTCCTCCTCACCGAAAAATTCAGGCAAAAATATTGATAGCGTGAAAACAAAAAGCCCCTGGGCTCAACCAAGGGCTTTTTCTCTTAAAATCTATAACTTATCTGCTTTTCGCATTAATTCTTAGTTCCATCGGCCTTCTTTTCTGCCTTTTTAGACAGTTTTTCTGCCTTCTCAGCTTCCTTCTTGGCCTCTCTCTCAGCCTTTCGCTTTTCTGCTTCAGCTTTTCTTTCGGCCTTGCGTGCTTCTCTTTCAGCCTTTCGTTTTTCTGCTGCAGCTTTTCTATCAGCCTTGCGTGCCTCTCTCTCGGCTTTGTCCAATTTACCATCCTTGTTTACGTCGTATTTCTCTAAGTCCGCTTTTCTTCTTGCTTCTCTTTTGTGTTTTTTATCTTTGCAGTCTGTCTTGTTTTTGCAGTCGCTCACTGGACATACTTCTTGAGACTTTTTAGCTTTTTCTTCCTTTTTTTCTGCTGCCTCAATTGGGGAAATTCCGCCCATTACAAAGAGAGTGAAGCATCCGATGACAAAAAGTTTGAGTTTGTTTTTCATAACGCTGATTCTAATACAGCCTTGTCTACCTAATAGCAACCCAAAATTTATGTCCGACTCACTTCCAATTCTCTTCGTCAAAGAGGGCTGTCCATGGTGCATACAGGCAGAAGGATTTCTTCGCCATCACAAAATTCCTTACCGCCGCATAGAGGTTCGTCACGATCCGATCGCTTTCCAGCGCATGATCGACATTTCAGGCCAAACGAAAGCCCCTACACTCCTATGGATTGATGACACTGTCCTGGCTGATTTCGACATCCAACAACTCATCCCCTTCCTCGAGAAAAAAGGCATCAAAATCCCTTCTCACTAACCACCCGTCCTATGCCCATGGCTCTCACACATAAATCTTCCCGCATTGCCCAACTAATCGCCCCCTACTCCCACCATCCTGTATGGCCTCCGCACTACCTCGGTTACTTCGCCTGTTTCAACCAAAGCCTCTTCTACGAAGCACACGATGTTCTAGAAGAACTCTGGCTACAATCTCGTGCCACCCCCCAAGCCAAATTTTACCAAGGCCTAATCCAATTTGCCGGCGCCTTTGTCCATCTCTCAAAAAATCGCCTCATACCTGCGGCCAACCTCCTCACCCTGTCCAAAAAAAACATATCCCCATACCCTGACCCCTACCTAGGTTGTTCCACAGCCCAACTCCTCAATCACATCGAGAATTACCTAAACAAGATCCACCACGCACCCCAATCCCTATCCCCATGCAATCCCCATTTTGCTCCTAAGCTCGAGATCCCCAGTTGACAAAACCACGCGCCCCCACCCCAGGCCAGCCCAAAGCCTAACGCCCAGCCCCTCTCACACTCGGCAACACCACGACTTCCCCCGTATCTTCCGCTTCCCTATCCAAAGCAATCTCCGTATTAGTAATCTGAATCTTAGGAGCATTCGGCTCCCTCACAGACTCCACCAAGACGACACTCGGAGGCAGCGGAACTACATTCACATAGCCACGATCATCATTCGAATCCATCTCGCTGTCCTTTATCCTAATCTTAGCCCTGCGTCTCTCAAACCGCCTACCCTCCTGCTGCCGATCAAGCCTTGGAAATTCCTTAAAAGTTACCTCCTGAGGTAGCACCCTACTTGCTTCAAGCACTATCTCCTCCACCCGTCCTGGTAAAGTTCTCCCCATCACGGCTGGCCTCGGGTTCGAAACAACAGCCCCCCCCACCACGACTGGCTCAGCCCTGCGAATGTCCGTCACATCCAAAGCAGGCAGCTTTTCTCCCCCTATATCCACAAGGCCCCTGGGCACCTGTGAAACTTGATTTACCGTTATCAAAGGCGGGTTCGACCCCCGTGATGAAGAAGCTCTCCCACCAGGCACATTCCGCACCACAACTTGTCCATTACGAAGAACCCGCACCCGCTCCTCACCCAGACTCTCCGTATTCATAGCCCGCGCATAAATCTGATCAGGATTCGTCTTCAACACCCCACCCGACGAATCCGGTAACCGTATCCGAATAGCCGCACCTCCACCATTTTCAGGATTCAACTGAACCACAAACCGCTCCCCTTCCGCTCGCACAGCCTCCGAAACAACATCCTCCACCCGTGGAGCCAGCAGGACAACATCCTTCCCCAACACCGCCCCATGATTTACCACCTTAGCCCCATCACTCACCCCACTCAACACAATACGATCCTGTTTCATGAATTCATCAGCCACTCCCTGCAACGCCCCTACCATCAAACTCCGTGTATCAGCCTTAAAATCCCTCCCAATCACAACCCCATTCGGATTCAACACCATCACATCCACATTCGCATTAAGCTGACCATACAACCGCGACACCTCCATCCTATCGTTCGCATCCTGAATCAACGCCGCGCCACCAGGCAAGCCTTCCACATCCACAGTCCCCTTCACACCAATATTAAACCCCCCATCATAACGAATAGCCACACGCTCCGTCCCAGCTCGAATCAAATGCCGACCTTCAAAAGTCTTTAACTCCGCCTCCCCGCCAATCACCACCCCACCCCTTGGCACAGCCAGCGGATCAAGATCCTCCTCTCCTCGCAACTCCACCCCTAAAAACAATCCCACCCCAACCAATCCCAAAAGAAAAGGCTGGACCAAGACCCAATTCATACTCCAGTAATAACACATCCAGAAAAAAATTCAACCTTTTATTTTAGACACCACCAAACCACACAAGATTTTTCCAAAACATCCCCCCTAAAGCCACCTAAAAGCCACAAAACTCAATCCCCAAAACCCAAAATTCACAATTTTTACTACCAAAAATTCACTTTTCACCAAACCACTCAACTCAAAATAAAAAAACCTCCCCACAAACCCACATCCCATATCCCGTATTGACATTGTAATTCCCCCACCTCCATCATCATCCCCACCACCCTCCCACCATCCTTCCCCCACCCGAAAAATCGTTGCAAAAAGCCACTCCTCCACCCATTCTATCCCCCATGTCTCACCGCAGCATAACCTCGCTCCTATACCTCAGCCTCACATTTACACTCCCCATCACCCCACTAAATGCTGCCGAAACCTCAGCCCCAGACACCACCCTCTCCACCCTCATCGTCAGTGCCAACACCTCATGGCTCATCCTCTCCTCACTCGGTGTCGCCCTTGCCTCCCTCGGCCTCATCCTCATCCGCAGCGGCCTCATGCGACTCAAAAACGCCATCCACCCCTTCTTCGAACAATCCATCGTCATCGCCGCCGCCATCCTCGGCTATTGGACCCTCGGCTGGGGAGTCATGTTCAGCGATGGCACACCATGGACTGGCACAAGCGGCCTCTGGTTTCTCCTCGGCACAGACAACTCCCCCGCCCTCCTCATCGAGCGAGGCGGCAACGCCAACTACGCCCCCGCCAATCCCCACAACCCCACACCCTACGACGGCGTCTACGATGCCGCAGCCACCATCCCCGCTCCACTTTTCCTCAAATTCCTCTTCCACGCCCTCCTAGCAGCATTCTCAGCACAAATCATCTTTGCGCCCCTCTCAGAACGCCTCCGCTACCCCGCAGCAGGCCTCTTCGCCTTCCTCTACGCAACCCTGATCTACCCCACCGTAGGACACTGGGTCTGGGGAGGAGGACTCCTCATGCTCGACCCCCCCGAAGCTGGATTCACCAGCTTTTGGGGCAACTTCCGCGACGCCGCAGGAGCCTCCCTACTCCACCTACTTCCCACAGTCTGCGCGCTACCAGCCCTCATCATAGTTGGCGCCCGCATCGGTCACTACACTGATCGGAGCCCATATCTCATCCCTCAACACAACCTCCCCCTTTTCTCCCTCGGCATTGCCCTCACCATCATCGGCCTCACCGCGATCGGGCTCGGCAAAGCCACCCACATCCTAGCCCCAGAAATCATCGCCCTAGCTGGACTCAACTCCGCCCTCAGCATCAGCGCAGCCACCTTATCCGCCTCCCTCCTCAGCTCCTTCTGGATTGGAAAACCCAGTCTCCGCTACACCCTCCTCGGCGCCCTCGGCGGAGCTATCACCATCAGTGCCCCCCTCACCTACGTCGCCCCTCATGCCGCCTTCTTCGTCGGTCTCATCTCCGGCCTCATCACCATTCTCAGCATCTGGTTTTGGCAACGCCTCAAAATAGACGACCCCACCTACACCCTCTCCACACACGGCTCCAACTCCCTCCTCAGCCTCCTCCTCACCGGCCTCTTCTTCCAATCCGACATCGCCCGAAAAACAATCGCCGCCGACACAGGCCTACCCCCATCCCTCCAACTCCTCCAACAATTCAAAGGCCTCCTCCTCATCCTCATCTTCGGTCTTACGGCCGCCACCATCCTCTGGCTCATCCTAAAATCCACACTCACCCTACGCGTCCCAGTCGAATCCGAGCACCAAGGACTCGACCAGGCCGACCTAGGCGAAGACCCCTATCCCGAATTCACACGAAGCTCTCGACACTAAACCCCATGCCCACCCCACCACTCCCACCCCGTCCCACCCTCACCCTTCCAAACGGCTCCCAAGGCCCACTCCTACTCCACTCCTGCTGCGCCCCCTGCTCAGGCGACGTCATAGAAACCCTCCGCCTCTCACACATCCCCTTCACCATTTTCTTCTACAACCCCAACATCCACCCACGCCAAGAATACGAAATCCGAAAACAAGAAAACATCCGCTTCGCCCAAAAACACAACATCCCCTTCGTCGATGCCGACTACGACACCGACAACTGGTTCGCCCGCACCCGCGGCCTCGAATGGGAACCCGAGCGCGGCGCCCGCTGCACCGTCTGCTTCGACATGCGCTTCGAGCGCACCGCCCTCTATGCCTACGAAAACGGTTTCCCCATCATCACCTCCTGCCTCGGCATCTCACGCTGGAAAGACATCGATCAGATTAACCAATCCGGCCTCCGTGCGGCTGCCCGTTACCCCGGTATCACCTACTGGACCTACAACTGGCGCAAACAAGGCGGCTCCCAACGCATGATCGAGCTCGCCAAAACCGAGCGCTTCTACCAACAAGAATACTGCGGCTGCATCTACTCCCTCCGCGACACCAACCGCTGGCGACTCGCCAACGGCCGACCCCGCATCGAAATCGGAAAAAAATATTATTCCCACGACCCACAAACTTCCTAACCTCTCCACTCAAAGCACCCCCCCATGAGCCAACCATCCACCTTCGATCTCGTCGTCATCGGCGGCGGCCCCGCCGGCTACGTCGCTGCCATCCGCGCTGCCCAACTCGGCAAAACCGTCGCCTGCATCGAAAAAGAACGACCCGGCGGCACTTGCCTCAACTGGGGCTGTATCCCCACCAAAGCCCTTCTCAAAACAGCCGACCTCCTCGACCACATCCGCCACGCCGAAGACTTCGGCATCAAAATCAACGGCACCGTACAAATCGACCTTCCATCCATCATCCAGCGCAGCCGCTCCGTCGCCGACACCATGGCCAAAGGCATCGAATACCTCTTCCAATCCAAAAAAGTCCACCACATCGCCGGCCACGCCCAAATCACCAGCCCCACACAAGTCACCATCACCCCCCAGCAAGGCGGAGCGCCGACGATTCTCCAGACCCGCTACATCTTGATCGCCACAGGTTGCAAACCGCGACCCTTCCCTGGCCTCCCAGCAGACGCCCCAAACGTCTGGACCAGCAAAGAAGCCATGCTGCCCTCCGCCCTCCCTCGATCCCTCATCATCATTGGCGCAGGAGCCATCGGTGTCGAGTTTGCCTACTTCTACAATGCCCTCGGCACAAAAGTCACCCTCATCGAGGCAATGCCACAACTCGTCCCACAAGAAGACCACGAAGTCGCCGCACTCCTCGAAAAAGAATTCACCAAGCAAGGCATCACTGTCATCACCCAAGCCAAAACAGAAAACATCCAGCCCACTGATCAAGGAGTCAATGTCACACTCTCCGCCCCCACTCCTCAAAACCTCTCCGCCGAAAAACTGCTCCTTGCAATCGGTGTGATCCCCAATCTCGACGGCCTCCTCGCTCCCTCTGTCCGCATCGAACTCGACGCCAAAGGCTACATCAAAACCAACGACCGCTATCAGACCTCTATCCCCACTATTTATGCCGCAGGCGACATCATCGGCCCACCTTGGCTCGCTCACGTCGCCTCCCATGAAGCCATCGAAGCCGTCGAAGGCCTCTTCATCCCAGGCAAAAAACCGCACAAAATCACCACCACCCCCGCCTGCACCTACTGTCAACCGCAAATCGCTTCCATCGGCCTCACCGAAAAACAAGCCAAAGAAAAAGGCCTGCGATTCAAAGTAGCAAAGTTCCCCTACCGCGCCTCAGGCCGTGCCGTCGCCTCCGGTGAACCCGAAGGCTTCGTGAAACTCATTGCCGGCGAGCCCCACGGAGAAATCCTCGGCGCCCACATTATCGGTGCAGAAGCGACCGAATTAATCGCTGAGCTTTCCCTCGCCATACAGCTCGAAGCCACACTCGATGAAATCCACACCACCATCCACCCCCATCCCACACTCAGCGAAATGGTCGCCGAAGCCGCACTAGCAGCCAAAGGCGCGGCTATCCACATTTAATTGTGAGCGAGCGTCGCCTTCACCGTCCGCACAAACCCCTTAAGCGAGCTAAACGTGTAATCTACGGCTGAAGGTTCAAAACCACAATGCACCATGCAGTTGGAGCATTTAGGATTCTTGCTTTTGTGGCCGTATTGCGACCAATCAGTAGTCTCGATCAATTCTTTGAAAGTTTTACAGTAACCGTCCTGAAGAAGATAACACGGCCGTTGCCAGCCAAATATATTGTAACAAGGCGAACCCCACGGCGTGCAGTCAAAATCGAGTTTCCCTTGTAAGAATTCAAGAAACAGAGGCGAAAGATTATAGCGCCACGTCTTTTTCCTATTGCGCAAAATATCGGCAAAAAGCTTCTTTGTCTTCTCTCGAGGTAAGAAATGCTCTTGATCCGGTGCCTTCTCATAGGAATAACCGGGCGAAAGCATCATCCCCTCCACCCCAAGCCGCATCATTTCATCAAAGAAAGCGCGAACGCGCTCAGGCTTTGCTCCCTCAAAAAGCGTCGTGTTTGTCGTCACACGAAACCCACGCTTCACCGCCTCCTTAATGGCCTCCACAGCCGTTTCATAAACGCCGTCGCGGCACACGGCCTCGTCATGTTCCTCCTTCAGGCCATCCATGTGCACAGAAAAGGTGAGATAAGGGCTCGGTGTGAAAAGATCCAGTTTGCGTTTAAGCAGAAGCGCATTAGTGCAAAGATAAACGTATTTTTTGCGCTCAACCAATCCCTTAACAATCTGATCAATCTCAGGATGGATCAGAGGCTCACCCCCTGGAATCGAGACCATTGGAGCCCCACATTCCTCCGCCGCAGCCCAACACTGCTCAGGAGTAAGGCGTCTATTCAAAATATGCTCAGGATATTGGATTTTGCCGCACCCCGCACATGCTAGATTGCATCGAAAAAGTGGCTCCAGCATCAAAACCAGCGGATAATACCTATTCCCACGAAGTTTCTGCTTAATAACGTATGTTGCTACCGTCCAAGCTTGAGATAAAGGAACCATAAAATAAAAGTGCGATGTAGGATTATGCTTCCGCTACCTTAGGGAGTCACCTGGGTTTGTCAAAAACTACATGCAACACCCTAAACAAATTCCCATTCCCTAATCAACTCTGATAAATCACTGCAAGCTCCACCCAGGCTCGGCTTCACAAAACAAATCCGGCGCAACCTGATAGCGAATTTTCATCAACCCAACGCCAGCTATCATGATCGCATTATCCGTGCACAACGCCGGGGGAGTAACATGCAAGACTATTCCTTCCTCTTGACAAAGCTGGCTGAGGAGAGCTTGCAATCGGCCATTGCAGGCTACGCCACCCCCCACAGCAATCCGTCGAACGTCATGACGTTGTGCAGCCAGGACAGCTTTTTTAGCCAAGATCTCCATCACAGCCTCCTGCACAGAAGCGCAAACATCCGCAATAAATTGAGCATCGCGCAAGATATCGGGATTTTGTTTTTCCAAGAAGTAACGCACGGCCGTCTTCAATCCGCTAAAACTAAAATCAAACGTATCAGCCTTTTCAAAACTACGAGGAAAATAAAAACGAAAAGCATCCCCCCCAACGGCACGGCGCTCAATCTCCGGCCCACCAGGGTAGGGCAGGCCAAGTAAACGCGCGATTTTGTCGAGGCACTCCCCAGCTGCATCATCCAGTGTCCCGCCAAGTCGAACAAGCCTGTCTTCTTTTTCCGCTAAAACGATGAGAGTATGCCCCCCACTCACGATCAGTCCGATGAACGGAAATACAGGCCACTGCCCCTCTGCCAGAAAAGCCGAGTAGAGATGCCCTTCAAGGTGGTTGATCCCGAAAAGAGGAAGACCTGTAGCAAGAGCAAGCCCTCGTGCGAAATTCAATCCTACAAGTAAAGAGGCAACCAGTCCAGGACCGCGCGTAACCGCAACAGCATCGAGATCATCCCAAGATACATGATTCTCCACCATGAACTGTGCTGTCATCGAAGGCAAGACATCAAGATGAGCACGCACCGCCAGCTCTGGCACGACCCCTCCATAAGCGCGGTGCTTCGCTACCTGAGAGCTGAGAATCGATCCGATGACTTTAATCTCCCCCTCGTTCCCCTCTACAAGAGCTAGCCCTGTCTCATCACACGATGTCTCAACTCCAAGGACGAGCATAGCAGGAGAGCCTGCCGAGCATTACTCAGGAAAAAGAATCTTAACGCCCTTCAGTGGGCGCAACTTTTTATCAAAAGCCTTACGAATCCCCAGCGAGTCAAGTTTTTCGAAATCCTCCTCTTGTATAAAACTCGGCTTATCCGTCTTACGGAAGACAACCTGGTTTTGGGCGTTAACAAGCTCAAGTGCATAACAATAATACGTCGCGCCGTAGCGTGCGCTTAGTGTAGAGTCGTATTTTACGGTGTATCCGTCTGTAGCAAAAGCTGTCTCCTCGCCGCCCTTCAGATCGAGGTCAAACTCATGCTTAGAAAGGACGACAAAAGTGTTTTTCTCCTCCACAATATTACTGTCGTAGGCTTCGCCAATGATCCAGACTTTTGCTTTGATGCCTTTATGGTCATCGAACTCATTGTTTTTTATCTTGAAACCTAGACGGATATACTGCTGGCGGTCGTCAAAATCTGCAGTGTCAGACTGATCTTGATCGGATTTGCGTTTGCGTTCCACCTCGACGTCGAGGTTGAGTTGCTCTGCCCAGCTTAAATTTACAGCCACCCAGACTATAATGACGGCAAGGTAATAAATCTTATTTGCCCAACCCATACTAAATGTAATCCTTTTTCTTCATCCACCACATTAACACCACCGTCGAAATTATCGTCAAGGCAATTATAATCCAGTAACTAATCGCTGGCTTAAGCTCCAGCATCCCCTCGAAATTCATCCCATACCACGTGCCAATCACCATCACGGGCGTCGTCACAGCCGTCAACACGGCCAAGACTTTGATGATCTCATTTGTGTGAGCCTGCACGCGATTCAAATAAACATCCATCGCCAAATAAAGTTGATCTTGCAAATTCCCTGCCACCATATCGATTCGGGCTAACATATCCCGAATATCTCGAAAATACGGCAAAACAACTGGCCGAATCAGCTTAAACTCCCCTGCTGCCAGCCTCGCAATGACCTCTTGCTGAGGACGCAGAATCTGACGTAGCTCGTTAGTCTCCGCTTTGACTTTTCGAAATTCTTGGAGAAGACGCACATCAGGTTTTTTGGACTCACTAAAAATTTGTTCCTCTAGCTCGTTAATCTCTGCCGTGATCTCGGCCAATACTGGATTGTAGTGTTCCACAACGCTATCCAATATCGAATGCATCAACCGATCCACACCTCGCGCGGCTTGACCTGCATTTTTCTGTAGCCTTTCCATCGCAGAAGCGATCGAGCGCATCGGCGCAGTATGGTGCGTCACTAAAAATTCCTTGCCTAAAAACAAATCAAGTTCAGTCGTCGTAAACTTATCTTTCCTCGAAAAATCCACCGCGTGAATCACCAAAAACAAGTAATCCTCGTAGTCCTCTACCTTAGGCAAATGATTGGGCGCCACACAATCCTCTATCGCCAGCGGGTGAAACCCAAAAAGCAACTCCAAAATCTCACGCACCTCGCTCTCTGAGGGCTGAAACAAATCCACCCAGATGTGCAAACCCTTATCAGCCCTCACAATTCGCAACGCATCCACATCCAAATCTTGCCCCACCACCTTCCCCTCGCTCATCACAAACGACCGTATCATCCGCTCTTCCCATACCGCACACACGCCAGCTTATCAAGGAAACAAATCTCCCAAATCCCTTCCGCTCCCCTCTCCCTACAGCTACACTCAATCTGCTTTTTCGCTATGAAAACATGGATACTCTACGCCTTAATCTCAATGACCTTCGCAGGCTTCACCTCTGTGATCGCCAAAATCGGCCTAAAAGACATCTCCGGCGAGCTCGGCCTCGCCGTGCGCACAAGTTTTGTCTTTCTCCTCATCATGGGCTTTACAGCGTTCTCCGTGCCCGCAAGCCAACTCGCTGCCCTCACCGCCCACCATTTCCTCTGGCTCGGTCTCTCAGGGCTCACCACCTCTCTCTCTTGGATTTTTTACTACAAAGCGCTCAAAGACGGCGAAGTCTCGATCATCGCCCTCATCGACAAAGGCAGCATGGTCGTCGCCATTCTCATGGCTTTTCTGATTTTGAAAGAACCGATTACTCTCAGAACCCTCCTCGGCGCTTTCTTAATGATTGCCGGCCTGATCACCATCATCCACAAGTGACGCCTATCTCTCCTACTTTCATCCCTCGAGCTGCCTCGCGCGCAGCAAGGCCCACCCCCGTTTATTTACTATTCATGCAGCAAATTCTTATCTATCCTTTCCCGCCTACAATATCGACCCCATAGTCTCTATGAATAAAATAGCCATCTTCAGCGACGTCCATGCCAATTTAGAGGCGCTCCAAGCTGTCCTCAAGGACATGGAATCACAAGGGGTCGATATGCACCTCTTCCTCGGAGATGTCGTCGGCTACGGCGCCAATCCCGTCGAATGCCTCGATCTCATCGGCAACCTCGAATGCCCCATGATCCTCGGCAATCACGACGCCGAAGTCGCCGGCGATCACCGCCTCGACAACCACCGCGAAACCGTCCGCCTCGCCCTCGAATACTCCCGCGGCCAACTCTCCCGCGAACAACGTCAATTCCTCGCCAAGCTCCCCCTCGTCGGACAAATGAACGACTTCATCCTCGTCCATGCCTCCCTCCACGAGCCAGAAAAATGGAACTACGTCGACACCATGGCCGAAACCATGGCACATTTCAAAGAACAAAAACTCGTCGGCTGCTTCCACGGCCACACCCACATCCCAATGGTCTGCGAACTGCGCACCTCCCATCTCACCATCTACCGCGACCCCAAGCACGTCCTCACCTCCTCAGGCCAATGGCTCGTCAACGTAGGCTCCGTCGGCCAACCTCGCGATAAAGACCCACGCGCCTGCTACGTCATCTACCGCCCCGAGCAAAACACCGTCGAATTCCGCCGCGTCCCCTACGACATCGCCCTCGCACAACGCAAAATCCGCAAAGCCGGACTCCCCGAATTTCTCGCCACACGCCTCGAGCAAGGCCGCTAGTCCCCACCCCGCGCTTTTGCCTTGTCGCTACGTCCCCGCGCCGCTAGGAAACGGGCTGTAAAAATCTTGCCCGCCTATGTCCCTCGACGAAATCCTCCTCCACGCCGAAGAGCACATGGAAAAAACAGTCGCCGTCACCCACGACGAATTCGCCTCAGTCCGCAGCGGAAAAGCCTCCGCCGACCTCGTCAACAACATCCCCGTCGACGCCTACGGCACCCACATGAAGCTCAAAGAGCTAGCCGCCATCACCACCCCCGATCCACGCCTCATCCTCATCCAACCCTGGGACGCCAGCAACGTCGACCCCATCCGCAAAGCCATCGAAGAATCCAAAATCGGCATCACACCCGTAATCGACGGAAAACTCATCCGCCTCCCCATCCCGCCCCTCTCACAAGAGCGCCGCCAAGAATTAGTCAAAACCATCAAACGCATCGCCGAAGACGGCCGCGTCGCCATCCGCAACACCCGCCGCCACGCCCTCGAACAAGTCAAAGCCGCACAAAAAGCCGGCACCCTCACCCAAGACGACGTCAAACTCGCCGAAAAAGAAATCCAAAAACTCACCGACACCTACATCGAAAAAATCGATCAAATGGTCGCATCCAAAGAAACAGAGCTGATGAAAGTTTGATCCCACCCCCTTCTTTCTCTTTCCTTCCCCTCTTCTTTCCTCCCTTTTCCTTCTTTTTATCAACGATTTACAAAATCCAATTGCTTGACAAACAATGTTTGTATGCGACATTTTTAATTCGTGAACAGCCAGCCTTCTAACTCCGAGCCCCCTCCCTCCAATCACTCAACCAATCACCCAGCCACCCACACCACCATCCACCTCGCGCTCAATCGACCCCTCTTCTATACCCTCCTCACCCTCATCACAACAGCAATACTTGGCCTCGGCCTCTACACCCACCACGAACGCCAAGAACGACAACGAATCTGGGAAGAAGCCCAACGCCGCATCGAGACAGAAACCCTTCTGGCCCAAGCCCGCAGCCACACCGATCGCGCCCGCGCCTTCTCCGACGAGCTCATCACTCGCCATGCCACCTACCTCGCCGCCACACAAAGCCGATCCATAGACCTAGCCTTCCTCCAGCAACTCTACAACCGCACCGAAACCGCACTCCAAGAAGCTGAGAAACTCATATCAAAAGTTGACACTCTCTACGCCCCCACACAAAGTTCACAAAAGAAAACCCCTCAGCCCTACCCTGACAGCTATACATCTCTCCAAGAAGAAATCTCCCAACAACGAGCAGAACTCAAACGCCTAGATACCCTCCTCGCCGAAGCCCAACGCCACCATGCATCACTTCAAGAAAAAGAAACCGAAGCCCAACGCCTCGCCGAAGAAAAAGCCCGCGCCGAGCAACTCGCTCTCGAGAAAAAGCTCCGCGAAACAGAAGCCCAACTAGCAGCCGCCCAAGCACAAGCCCTCCCCAAAGCCACTCCTGCTCCAACCGAAGAACCTGCAGCCGTCCCTGCAGTTGAGAAAAAATCGCAACTCTCGGAAGCCCCTTGGCGCCCTGCACCACCGGCCACCTTTGCATCCCGACTATCACGCCTAAGTCACTCGACAACGCCCAGTCATTCGACAACGATAATCGTAGATCGAGTCATTGCTCCACCGCCCTTATTTTGCTTTGAGCCGATCTACCACTGGCCAACCTGCAAAACGATCTACGCGTATCCTTACCCTCTTTCCCCCCATTACACTTGCCCATTCTCTTACCCCCACCGGCGAGTGCGCGGCGGAATTTCTATAGGGGTCACGATTCCGATCCGCTAGCCTTATAGGCAAGGCTGCGACAAAAACTAAGCGTATCAATTTCCTCCGGCGTCTTGTCGTGTCGAATCGTCACGATACGCGGAAAACGCAAGGCCAGGCCACAAGGATAACGTGAACTCGGTGTGATGGCGTTAAAAGCAACTTCCAGGACCACCGTCGGCTTCACAATCAACCGCCCCTCCTCTTCCCGAATCGTCGTCGCGAGAAAGTGCTGAGTTAACGCCTCGATTTCACGGTTGGTCAGGCCTGAATAGGCCTTGCCGATGACGTGCAACTGCCCGTCGTCATCGCGCACCGCAAACGTATAATCCGAAAGCATGCCCCGGCGTTTCCCGTGACCGTATTGCACGGCCACCACGACAACGTCGAGAGTATTAAACGGTTGCTTGTATTTGATCCAAAACTGACCGCGTTGCCCTATCGTGTATAGGCTGCGAGGATTTTTAATCATCAAGCCTTCGTGTCCCTCCAGACGCGCTTGTTGAAAGAAGGCTTCTAGTGCGGCCTCGCCACGGAGGATCTTCTCTTGAGCGACAAGAATGGTGGGACGCGGATTTTCAGCAAGCCGAGATAAGAAAGCTTTGCGTTCTCTCAACTCTCGATGAAGGAGAGACTCACCCTCCCAGTAGAGACAGTCGTAAAGGATCAAGGCTACAGGAATTTCGCTGCCGAGAAATAAGTCGTGCTCCTGTCGCCCCAGTCGCCGTTGAAGCTGAGTAAACGGAAGCGGACGACCCTGTTGCCACCCCAAAACTTCGCCATCAGCGATGAAATCAAATGGCAGAGAAGCCGCATCAATGGCTATCTCTGGGAAGGTGTCTGTGATGCAGCGAAGCTCGCGCGAATAGAGCTCGACACGAGCGCCTTGCTTGTGGATTTGGCAACGAATGCCGTCATATTTGTATTCAGCCCACAATTCCTGCCCCATATGCTGGATGATCGATGCTGCTGTCGGAAGAGGCGTCGCAAGCATAAATGGGATCGGATTGAAAACTTGCAAAGTGACTTCCGGCAAAGAATTGTTTTGGGCAGCCAACGCCACACGGCCGATGTCGCCGCATAGAAGCAGCGCCTCCCGCACCAAGCGTAGCGGTTGAGAAAAAGCCGCAGCTATGCCTTCCTCGACAAGTCCCTCCTTTAAGCCAAGGCGCAAATCTCCAGTGACGAGCTTGGAGAGGTATTTAGCCTCAAGCGGGGTGATACAGCGAAGGGTGTTGGCCGCGATATGGACTTTCTGTAGGGAACCAGATGTGTTGCTGATCAGCTCAAACCACTGGGCGACTTGTGTAAGCGGCCAAGGCTCAGATTTCGTTTTGCCTTCAAGCAGACATTCAGTCGTCGTAGCGCTATCTCCAGCGCTGCGGTAGATCTCTTTGAAATCGCTCTCTGTGCATTCGGCGACTTCAAGCACAGCACGCTTCATTAGCGACCAAGAAAAGTTCAACGTGCGCGAAGATGCCGTGGGATAGACGCGGCCCGAGAAATACAGAGCTGCCAGAGGCAGAGTTGTGGAAGATAATTTGGCTAAATATTGAGCTAAGACTCGCACCTTAGATTTTTTGCTGGATAGCTCAGCGATCTCTTCTGCGGCTTGAGCAAAGGCCAAAAACGTCTCGGGATCTGGCTCCCGTGCGATTATTTTTTTTCGTGAAGGGAGGGATAATGATTTGAAGTTGGGACGCCGCTTGGACTGGTATTGTTCAAAGAAATCGAGCTGGTTTTCCTGACCGAGCGCCCATGCTTCGATGCCGAGTTGACGTAGGGTCTCTGCAAATTCGACTGCAAAGCCATGCACGGTGTAAACGCGGCGCGGTTTCACCATGCGGACTAATTCGAGAAGCTCGTTGTAGTCTGCATGGTCGGACAACGGAAAAGCCGCGTCGCAGCGGTAGCGGTAGATTGCGCCGGGATCGAGTGCCCAGCCGCTAATTAAGGCGACGCGCCGCGCGGGGATGTTCTTCATCCATGCGGTCCCATTCATCTGCGGTGGAGCGAGGATCACCGCTTCGCCGCGTTTTTTGTAGCTGTGTGGAATCTCGGCATAGGATCCAAGTGCATAGCCGAGCTGTTCATAGGCTTGAGCGATTTTGTATGCTTGCGGATGTAAGTAAAAAGGGACATCGAGATGAGGCGTAAGACGGGCTAGTAGTTCCTGGGTTTTTCCAAGTGAATAGGCGAGAAGAACAGGCGTTTCATCATCCTCCAAAGTAGCACGACAAAAATCTAGGATCTGTCGGACTGTCTTTTCTGTAGGAGGCATGACGTAGTGCGGCAGTCCATAGGTCGTCTCCATGATCAAAATATCAGCTCGAGGGGGAGCCGCTTTTTCTGCTGTGAGTGAGTCGCGCAGCTTGAAATCTCCGGTATAGAGAAGGGATTGATGGCCGTCGTTTAGCTCAATCATTGCTGAGCCTAAGACGTGACCTGCCGGGTATAGAGTGGCTTGCAAGCCGGTGTTGATGGTTTGCGGTGTAGCCCAAGGCCAGGCATCGATCGTCGTCGATAAATCGGTGCGACAACTGATAAGATGAGCAGTGGGTTGAGAGGCGTGGGCATGTTGATGCGCTGAGAAATGGTCAAAATGAGCATGAGAAATAAAAGCTAACGGCACCGGGTGGCGCGGATCGAGCCAGTATTGGTGATCGGGGAGATGAATTGAGCCGGAGTAGGTGACTTGAAAGGACATCGCAGACTTTCTTGGAAATCATGCCGTCCGAACAAAAAATTTGCCTGGAAGTTGACGGATAAGTTTCTTCATTTCGAGTCGGAGCAGCGTGGAGGAGACTTGTTGAGCGGGCAGACCTGTGGTGGCGATAAGATGGTCTATGGGGATTTCTTCTGTGCCGATCGCGTCGAAAATTAGACGTTCAGTTTCCGACAGTGAGGCAGGAATGGGGCGACTGCTTTGCGGCTCAGGAATGGGTGGGAAGAGGTATTGGAGCTCTTGTAATATATCTTGTGCATCCTCGACGAGCTTGGCGCCTTCTTTGATAAGCTGGTGGCAGCCTTTGGAGTGGGGAGAATCAATCCGCCCGGGGACTGCAAAGACTTGGCGGCCTTGCTCGAGTGCAAAACGTGTGGTGATCAAGGCGCCGCTGTCTTTGCCGGCCTCGATTACTAGGACGCCAAAGCTCAGGCCGCTGATGATGCGGTTGCGCATGGGAAAGGTCTGACGGTCGGGCTGGGTATCCAGAGGAAACTCACTGATCAAACATCCACCGCTTTCGATGATTTTATCCGCTAATGGAGTATTTTCTGGCGGGTAAATATGAGAAAGGCCGCATCCTAGGACTGCCCATGTCGTCCCCTGAGCAGCCAGCGCGCCTTGATGGGCGTAGGAGTCGATTCCGCGCGCTAGGCCAGAGACAATCGGCACGCCGGCGTAGGCGAGTTGGTAGGCGAGCTTTTTTGCTGTTTGTTCACCGTAATGTGAAATCGAACGCGAACCGACAATGGCTAGGCTACGCGGCCATTTTTGGGGGACTGTGCCGCGGATGTAGAGAACGAGTGGTGCATCCTCGAGCTCGCGCAAAGCCTCTGGATAGGCGGCATCGGATGGGACTAGGATTTGGATTTGTCGCTGGTTGGCTCGTGAGAGCTCCTTTTCGGCCAATTCGATGGGATTTGAGTTTTTGATCGCTTGAGCAATTTCGTGACCAATGCCGCGGACTGCGGTCAATTCATTCGTCGAGGCTTGGAATATTGCTGCCGGTGAGCCCAGTGTTTCAATTAAGCGACGGGCAGTGATGGGGCCGAGCCGAGGCACTTGATTGAGTGCGACGTAGGCTTCCAGATCGGTCATTGGGGTATTATTCTTGCTTTTCCTGAGGGGTGCAAGAGGGGCTTGGTGAAAAGGCTGTGAGAGGACTCGAAAAAGTAAGGGCGGACGCCCGCCAAGGAGGAGGAGGATGGTTCCAGTAAAGGAACGCGAGCGTCCGCTTATACGTTTTTGTATTAAAAAATTTAAAAAAAGCAAGAACTATTTACTAATTCGTGCAAACAGTATCTTTTTACGCAAAAAAGGCGACAAAGGGGCCTTGTGAAGGCAAGGATATGGAGTTGGTGGCTCTGGAATCGGGCTATCCGTTTTTGTTGAAAAATAGTCGGATAGCATGAACGACCTTTTGCAAGGCTTCTTCGGTTAGCTCGGGATAGATTGGAAGGGCCAAGACTTCGCGTGCGGCGGCGCGAGCTTCAGGGCAGGAGCATTTGTGATAACCGAGTTGAACGAAAATTGGCTGATCTGGCAGAGCGCGTGGGTAGTAGATCTCAGTGTAAATTCCCATGTTTTGCAGATGAGCGCGTAGGGCGTCTCGTTGCTTAGTGCGGATCACGAATTGGTTATAGGTGTGGCGGTAACCGTCAAGCGTGACTGGAAGCGATAAGCCTTCGATATCCGATAAGTGATGGAGGTAGTAGCGGGCGTGTTGTTGGCGGGCTTCGTGCCAGCTTTCGAGATGAGGTAGTTTGATGCTGAGAATTAGAGCTTGTAGGGCATCGAGTCGGAATGCGCCACCGATGCCTTCGTGGACGTAACGTTCTTTTGAGCCTTGCGCGCGAAGCATTCGCAGGCGTATCGCGTCTTCATCGCGATGTGCAGTAAGTGCGCCGGCGTCGCCAAAGGCGCCCAAATTTTTAGTCGGATAAAAACTAAAGGCCGCCATGCGACCGAAACTTCCTACTCGGGCTCCATGAATCTCAGCCCCGATTGCTTGAGCAGCATCCTCGATGACTTCGACGTTGTGACGCATCGCCCAAGCCAAGATTTCTGGCATCGGAGCGGCATGGCCAAAAAGATGCACTGGGATGATAGCCTTGGTGCGAGAGGTCAAGAGGCTTTCTAGCAGATGTGGATTGAGATTGTAGGTGAGGGGATCGATGTCGCAGAAAACGGGTTTTGCTCCACGTCGCACGACAACGCTAGCAGTAGCGAAGTAAGTAAACGCGGGCACGATCACTTCATCGCCTGCTTGAATTTCTAAGGATTCAAGGGCGAGCGCGAGAGCATCTGTGCCTGATGATACACCGATTGCATGAGGTGTATGGCAATATCGAGAAAGGTGTCTTTCAAAGTTTTCTACGGTCTCTCCTAAGATGAGCTGTTGTTTAGGGAGAAAATCTGCGATGGCAGAAAGGATTTCTTTCTCAAGCGCTGCGTATTGCGCTTTGAGGTCGAAAAAGGGAACGACCATGTCTGTGAGAAGCTTAGATCAAAAAAGAGTGCAGATGGTAGAAGCAGATTAGTCAGTAGCCACCCGGACGTCCTGCTCCCATGGCATCGGCTACAGCTCCCATTTGACCATAGCCTTCCCAACGTTGGGGTTTATTCCATGGGACGGTGGATACACGTTTGTTTTCAGTGTTTTTTTCTGTCGTGGCGCAGCCGATGAAGCTGGAAATGATGGGGATGAGGATGATGGACTTAATTAAAGACTTCATCGCCGATTTGGATTTCTCCTCTGGTCGCGTCTGGGATTATGTCAGCGACGGCTGTTTTGGCTTCTGTGGAGGTGACGCGTAGTTTACCAATATACTCTTTTCCACGGTATACGATCAATTCCCCTCCAGGGATGAGACCGTCTTTGTCGCCGATGTTGAGCACGACAAAGCCCCAATTTTTATTTACATTGACGATACGACCGGATATGCCTGGGGGCAGCTTTTTGTCTGGCTTGCGACGAATGAGGTCGTTCAAGCGGTTGATTTCTTTTTGTGCAGCAGCCAGTTGTTCATCGATGATTTTGCGTTCTGCTTGTAGGGCTTCAAGTTTTTCAGTTGCGGCGCGGGCTTCTTCTGATTTTTCACCTAAGGTTCGATTTACTTCGGCAAGCTTAGCCTCTGCTAGGGCCATTTTTTCTTTGGTTTGGACGAGCTCTTTCTCGAGGCTGCTGAGTTTTTCTGTGGCTTCATTGAGAGACTGAGTTAGACTTTCAGCTTTACTTCTCGCCTCGGAAAGTTGTGTTGTGGTAGCTTCGAGATTTTGTTTCGTTGCCGAAAGTTCGGATTCGGTTTGGTTAAGTTTGTTTGTGGTTTGTTCGAGATTAGTTTTAGTGACGCTTAGGTCGGCCTTAGTGGTATCGTAGCGACCGGTTTTGAAGAGGAATGCGAAGATGCCAGAGAAGATACCACCGATTAACGCTAATATGATGCCAATTTTAGCTATAGATTCCATAGGGTCTGGGGGCAGTTCGTAGAGTAAGCATAGATTTAGGGATGAGGGATTAAATGGCAAACTTTTTTCTAATTTTTTTGGATTAAGTGATATCGGGTTCTTTCAGTAGAAGCATTTTGCAAAAGCAGTAGAGTTAATGCCTTTCCCAACGTGCTTTTCGATTGATGCGGCGAAGGGAGTCCTGGAGGGTTTCTCGCGCAGCTTTACATTCTTGAAAAAACCAATCGGGCGTGAAAACGTGGACACGAGAGGAGGCGATACTCTGGGTTAGGGCAACGTCTGCTGTGACGACAAAGATATCTTGCGATGGAGGTATTTTTTGACAGAGCTTTTCGATGAGGGCATCGGCGGTCAGGTAAGAGTCTGCGAATATAATTTCCAATTTGCAGCTTCTGGAGCAGCTAATACCTCGGCTTTTGAAGTTGCCGTCAAAGAAAAGGACGGTCCTCCAATCTCGAGTATCGCTGATATGTTGAGCTTGAGAAATCAAATAATCAATTGCAGTGGTTGGCCGGCGTTTATAGTCCTGTGTAAGAGTAGGGTGATGAAAAATAACATTATGCCCGTCAATCAATAGCCATGGCATGAGTTAGTTTTTTTGGAAGCGGAGCTTGAACTGCTCGCGTTTGCGTTTGATATAGTTTTTCCTGCGTTTGCGTTTGATAATAACGTTATGTTGCTTTCCCATGAAAAACTTTATGCATGATGCGAGCGGAGTTCGTCAAGCCGAAGCCCACGAGATCGGCCAAACAAATACGCCTGAGCGGATCGGCGTGATGGCCGATACGCACAACATTTTACCGCCAAAAGTTGAGGAGATTTTTACAAACGTCGAAGAAATCTGGCACCTCGGGGATGTGTGTGAATCTTGGATTTTGGATGCTTTGCGAGGGATATGTGATCGAGTGTTGGCTGTGAGGGGAAATAATGACTGGGATTTATCATTGCCGCAGAACTGCGAGTTGAGGCGAGGCAGAGAGACATTTTTTCTGGCACACATTATACCTGATCGTCCACTAGTGGCCTACGACTGGGTATTGTATGGACACACCCATGTCCCGCATCTCGAAGAGACAGGACGTCCGAAATACCTAAACCCGGGAGCAGTGGGACGCTGTAACCGAGGTGCTCCTCCTTCAGTCGCGCTTCTGCATTTGATGGAGGGCGGCAGGTATCGCGCAGAAATTGTTCCGCTGTAAATCGTCGTCTTGCCATAAAATAGGCGCGTAAGCTAACACTTGCGATATGTCACCTCAATTTCAGCACACCTTGGCTGGCTCTGGCTCGATATCTGGAATATCACTCCACACAGGGAACAAGGTTACATTGACCTTAAAGCCGGCCGCTCCGCATACGGGCTATGTATTTCAACGAAAAGATTTACCCGATGAGCCGACGGTTCATGCTCACATTGATAATGTGAAGCAAATGGAGCGCGCTACTACGCTGGGTGAGGGCAACGTTAAAATTCACACAGTTGAACACGTCCTAGCTTCGCTGCGCGGATGCGGTGTGGATAATGCGATTATTGAATTGAACGCCAACGAAGCGCCGATCCTAGACGGCAGCGGGCGTGAGTTTGTTGAGTTGATCCACAAAATTGGTCTGCAACAACAGGAAGCGCCACGTGTCTATTTCGAGCTACGAGAGCCGATCGCTGTGTGGGGCAAAAACGGCGCTTACTCAATCGCTTGGCCATCGGATCACTTCCAAATATCGTGCACCAACGCCAATCACACTGGTCGATTCACACAGTTTCTACACTGGAAAGAGGATGAAACAAAGTTCCCACAAGAGATTGCACGAGCTCGCACCTTTGTTTTCTATGAAGAAGTCCAGCCTCTTCTCGAAAAAGGACTAATCAAAGGCGGCAGCTTAGAAAACGCCGTAGTGATCAAAGATGAAACCATCCTTTCCAGCGAGCCTCTGCGTTATGAAGACGAATTTGTTCGGCATAAAATTTTTGATGTGATCGGAGATCTAGCGCTTTTTCCGTTACGCATCAAAGCCCATATTCACACGGCAAAACCAAGCCATGCGCTGAATGTCGAGCTGACGAAAGCCATCTACAAGCATTACAAAAATTATCTCGCGCAACTGATGCCAGTTGAAAATATCCCCACGGGCGAGGGCGCGCTTGACGTCAACGAAGTCATGAAGATTTTGCCTCATCGTTATCCCTTCCTGCTGGTGGATCGTATTTTAAAATTCGAAGGCCCTAACAAGGCTACGGGCCAAAAGTCCGTAACAATTAACGAGCCTTTTTTCCAAGGCCATTTTCCAGGGCATCCGATCATGCCAGGTGTCCTCCAACTCGAAGCGATGGCACAAGTCGCAAGCATCCTCATGCTTCGCCAGACGGGCAATGCCGGGCGTTTGGGCTACTTTATGAGCGCTGATGCTGTCAAATTCCGAAAGCCTGTGATGCCAGGCGATACCTTGCTCATCGATGTTGAGCTGCTCAAGGCACGCGGGAAAATTGCAAAAGCTAAAGCCGTATGCACAGTTAACGGCGAAATTGTCTCCGAGGCTGAGCTAATGTTTGCCCTGGTGTAGTTTTAATTTTACATGCCGACCATTATTCATCCCACAGCTATTGTAGAACCTGGAGCATACTTAGACGAGAACGTCACGGTAGGGGCTTACGCTTACATTGGAAAAGAAGTCCAGATCGCATCCGGCACGCGAATCGATCACCATGCCTCGATCGTCGGCAAAACCAAAATCGGCAAACATAATCACTTCTTTCCCTTCGTTTCGATAGGACAAGTAACTCAAGACCTCAAATACCAAGAAGAGCCCACCTTTCTTGAGATCGGCGACTACAACACATTTCGTGAATTCTGCACAGTCAACCGCGGCACCGCTCCACATGCCCGCACGCTCATTGGAAATCACAACCTCTTTTTAGCCTACGTTCACATCGCCCACGATTGCCAACTCGGTGATCACATCATCATGTCCAATAACGGCACCTTAGCCGGACACGTCATCGTTGAAGATTACGTCGTTATAGGTGGACTTTCTGCAGTTCACCAATTCTGTCGTATCGGCTCGCATAGCATGATTGGAGGTTGCACAAAGATCGTCCAGGATGTGCCCCCCTATTTCATTGCCGACGGTAACCCCGCTGATGTTCGTGCCGTGAATACAGTTGGACTGCAGCGTCGTGGATTTGCTGATGAGACCATTAGAGTCATTCGGGACGCCTATAAAATCTTATACGACCGCACTCTGAATACAACCCAAGCCCTCGAAAAAATTTCTGCCACATTGCCTTCCACAAAGGAAATTCAGCATCTTGTTAACTTCGTTCGAAACTCGCGACGCGGCATCATCCGATGATAAATGCAAATCATTTGCATTTATTTCAGCCATCACATATTCTCGTCCCTCATGAAACCAGAGCTAGCGATTTGGCCTAGTCTTATAGGAATTCTCCTGTTGTCGTCACAATCTTATGCCACAGCGCGTCTACAAATCATCACCACTATCCTGCCTCTCACCGCTCACACACTCAGTATTTGCGGCGACCGAGCAACTGTTCATCAACTCGTTCCTCCCAATGTGGGTCTGCACGATTATCATCCAAAACCCAGCGACCTACGAAAGCTTCACAACGCTGATCTGATTTTCATCAACGGCATACAGCTAGAACCCTGGATCGAAGACTACACACGCTCAGCAAAAAAAACGATCTCCATCATAGACACCAGCCGTGGCATTCAGACACTCGACGATCATGATCTTGCCCTAGAAGGGTGCACGCATTCTCATGCAGATGACGGCGGAGCTGCACGTCATCACCACCATCACGGCCCCAATCCACATGTCTGGCTAGATCCACTGCTTGCGAAACAACAAGCTGAAAACATCCTCAAAGCGCTCATCGAAAAAGATCCTGACAACAAATCTTACTATCAAACACGCGCTGCTACTTACTTTGCACAATTAGAAAAATTACATAAGGATTTCCAAAATGCACTTGCGCCCCTCAAAAAAAAGACCCTGCTCACTTTTCACAATTCATTTCTTTACTTCGCCAAGCGCTATCACATCCGTTATCTTGGATTTGTAGAGCAGCTCCCGCATCAGTCCCCATCGCCGAAGCGTGTAGCAAGACTGATTGAAATCATTCGTCAAAATCAAGTTCAGGTCATCTTTACTGAAGTAGGTTATCCCCCGAAGCTCTTAGAAACTCTCTCAAGAGAAACACGCACACGGATAGCCTCTCTCGACACCATTGAAACGGGTAAACCTCATCCCGACGCATACATCGATGCAATGGAAAACAACCTTCGAGTTCTCAAAAAAGCATGGCAGTAGAGCTCTCTTCGACAAAAATTACACCTACTCCTTGGCAGATTCGACTCACCGACGTCACTGCTGGTTGGGCTCAAGAGACAGTCCTCCAAAAGATCAACCTCACCATCCAACAAGGCGACATCCTAGCAATTATCGGCCCAAACGGCGGAGGGAAAACAACCCTCCTGCATGTCATTCTTGGTCTTATTAAACCCACGAGTGGCCATGTCGAAATCCAAGGTTCGCCGCGCCTCGGTTATCTTCCTCAACGTCTTCTCGATGACCGACACATCCCTGTCACAGTCTTTGAATGGCTTCAAGTCTGCAGCGGGACGTTCAGCCCCTTCCACTGCTCTACTACCTCTTCACACATCGAAGATATCCTCCGACGTTTTCTCCTCCACCCGATCGCTCACAAGCGCCTCGATCGGCTCTCAGGGGGTGAACTTCAACGCGTGATGCTCGCAGCAAGCTTCATTCAAAATCCAGATCTGCTCATTTTAGATGAACCTACCACCGGAGTTGACCCCGCAAAAGAAACGGCACTCGAAGATATCCTCAAACGTGAAATTCTCGATAGCGGGCTCAGTCTCATCGTCGTAAGCCACGACCTTCACTGGATCAGCCGAATTGCCAAAAAAATCCTCTGCCTAAATCGTTCTCACTTTGCCTTAGGTGACGCATCGGAAATGTTGAGAGAACACATTCTCTCCTCCCTTTACGGCTGGAGCGCGCCGCCTCCTTCTACTCACCCTTGTTGCCATGCTTGAGATTTTTGAACACGATTTCATGCGGCTTGCGCTTCTATCCATGGTAATTCTCGGCCCCGCATGCGCACTCATGGGAGTTTTTATCACTCTGCGCGGCATGTCATTTTTCAGCGATGCCATCGCGCATTCCACAATAACGGGCCTAGCTCTAGGCCTTTTAATACAAGACGCCCTCTCCACAACTTTCCCGACGCTTCTAGTAGTGCTCTTCTATAGCCTATTGATGGCTATCTGCATGGCATATCTTTTCACTCACACGCAACTTCGTCCCGACACCATCATCGCCTTCTCCCTCACAGGAAGCGTCGCGCTAGGCATCATTCTGATTCAATACCAAGGCAAAGCGCGCCTTCTCGAAGGCATGCTCTTCGGCGACATCTATGCCAACACACCGGCCGATCTCCTCATCCAAGCGGGCTTACTGATTGCGATCCTTATTTTTGTTGCTTACTACAGCGAACGATTTCTCATGCTCATTGTGCAACCTGACATGGCCCGAGCGCGCCAGTTGAACGTCACACGGTTAAATTTTCTCTTTGCCGTAATGATTGCAGCGATGATCACGGTGTGCCTCAAAATGCTCGGGGCACTTCTTCTCACTGCGATCATCGTCATACCGGCAACCTCTGCACGATTCATCGCGCGGAGCTTCCGTCACATGCTTCTCATGGCTGCTCTGATTGGCCTTATTGGAGGCGCCGCCGGGGTCGTGCTCTCTGCAGCCCTCGATACTTCCACAGGAGCGACGATTGTCCTTACCCATATCGCTATCTTATTTGCGCTCCTTGCGCCCCAGATATGCCTCAAGGCTGCTTCTAAATCATGATTGTGGTGTAAGGCCAGCCTTCTGAGACCTTGATTAAGAAGCTCATCCTATCCTCATCCTAAGCCCATCCAGAGCACACTGCGCAACTCTCAATTTGAAACTTTCACGATCCATTGGAAAAAAGAGACGTTCCACTTCAGTTGTGCCTCTCCTGTTGGACCAAGCGACGTAGCAAGTTCCCACAGGATCACGATCCGTTCCTCCCGAAGGACCAGCGTAACCCGTGGTCGCCACAGCCCAGTCTGTATCGGCTATTTCTCGGGCTTTAGAGGCCATTGAGCTCGCGACCTCTGACGATACGACACCGTATGTCTCGATGTATCGAGCTGGCACCTTCAACATCTCCAATTTCATCTCGACTGTGTAAGCGACCCATCCGCCCCGTAAAATTTCTGAGGCACCGGGGACATTCGTCAACCGATGAGCAATCAAGCCGCCCGTGCAAGATTCAGCTAGTGCCAACGTCAAGCCGCGCTCTCTTGCCATCTGAACAATCCAAAACTCTAAAGGTTTTCCGTCGCTTCGGAAAACGCGTTCTCCGAATTTTTCACTAAAAAATGCTGCTGCCTTTTCAATCGGCTTATTTTCTTTGGCGACAAGACGAATGTCCACTTGGCCATTCCGTGCACAATAACCATACTCCACACCTGAGAGATTTTTGAGAAAATCTTCTACAGCCTCTGCTACGACGGACTCGCCAAGGCCGACGAGGCTCCAAATTGCTTGAATCGGCTGCGGAAGTTGTAGGCGGCTTCTTAGCCTTGGAATCACATGGTCGTAGAGCATGGGGTTGAGCTCACGCGGTGGGCCCGGTAACAAAATCAACGTTCTCTCTTCACCTTTCCATTTTGTATCGAACCAAAGGCCTGGAGCAGTTCCGTGTGGGTTTGGAAGCGGCTCAGCGCCTTGGGGAACGTATGCTTGACGGCGGTTATTTTCCGTAGGCTGGCGATTACGGCGACTAAAGAAAGCCTCTATCTGCCTCCAGACGGCATCGGAAAATTCCAAAGGAGCTGCGAGTAAGTCTGCGACGATTTCGCGCGTGAGGTCGTCTGAGGTTGGGCCTAATCCGCCTGTGATAATGATGTAGGAAGAACGCTCTAGCGATTGAGCGACCGCATCACGAATTGCATTGCCGTCTGGGACTGTGGTTTGCCTCTGGATCCTGAGCCCTAGCGGAAAAAGAGCTTCTGCAAGAGTAGCTAGATGCGTATTAATTGTGTGGCCTAAAAGCAGTTCACTGCCTGTATTGATGACTTCAACCTTCATCAGCAGCAACAGGGTCTAGTTCAGACTTTGATACAGGTCTTTTCACCTAAGGCCCCACAGCAGTTTTTGAATTTTTTGCTGGGATCGAGTGGGCAAGGGTCGTTTCGTCCCAATTTTGGCCCCATGCGTCGGATGGGGATGATGGGCTTGTGAGGCTGTTTATCAGTGGTGGAGGAGGATTCACCTTTTGTCTCCGTCACACTATGGCTTTCGGTTGGGTTGGTTGCTGATGGTGCTGATTCGTGGATAAGGCGCTGGGGGAGCGCGGTGAAGAAGCGCTCAAAGGCTTCTAGGCTTGTTGCGGATCGAAAGACGTTGTGAACGATTTCATTTTTGATCCGCATCATGAGGTCTTCAAACATCGAGTAGGCTTCATTTTTGTATTCGATCAGGGGATCTTTTTGACCGTAGGCGCGCAAGTTGATGGATTGGCGAAGGCCGTCCATGGCGTAGAGGTGTTCCTGCCATAGCCGATCAATTGCCGAAAGAATCATCATTCGCTCAAGTGAAGTGATCGCCTCAGGTTGTTCAAATTTGACTTTGAGTTCATAAGCAGCTTTGACTTTTTCGAGGAGGAACTGCGCGATTTTCTCGGGGGAGGCGTTGGCGTCTATATCCTTAAGGGAAAGGCCAAGGGGAAACGTATTGTTTGCCCAATGAATCAGGCCTTCGATGTCGTGATGGGTCGCCGTAAGCCGCGATTGCACTTGGGACTGGATGACTTCTTGGATGACTTCAAACACAAGCTCGCGGGGGTTTTCGGTCTCGAGGACTTCATCTCGGTATCCATAGACGACGGTGCGTTGCATATTCATCACGTCGTCATATTGCAATGTGTGTTTTCGGATCATGTAGTTGCGCTGCTCAACGCGTTTTTGCGCTGTCTCTACGGCTCGGTTCAGCCAAGGGTGCTCGAGTTCCTCATCGTCTTTCATTCCGAGACGAGTCATGAGGTTGCTGATGCGGCGTGAGTCGCCGAAGTTTCGCATTAAGTCATCTTCGAATGAAATGTAGAAGCGCGACATTCCGGGATCGCCTTGACGAGCGCAGCGGCCACGGAGTTGGCGATCGATGCGGCGTGCTTCATGGCGCTCGGTGCCGATGACGTAAAGGCCGCCTAGCTCGGCGACACCTGGGCCGAGTTTGATATCTGTGCCACGGCCCGCCATGTTGGTTGCGATTGTGACAGCGCCTTTTTGGCCTGCACGAGCGATGATTTCGGCTTCTTGTTGGTGATATTTGGCGTTGAGGACTGCGTGGGGGATTCCTTCGCGTTTCAGCATTCTTGAGATGATTTCGGAAGCTTCGACGGAGACTGTTCCGACCAGCACAGGTTGGCCTTTTTGGTGGGCTTTTTTAATTTCTTCAATGGTGGCGTTGTATTTGGCGCGGCGAGTTTTGAAGATGGCATCATTTTTATCGATGCGGATGCAGGGTTTGTGAGTGGGAATGACGACGACATCGAGTTTGTAGATGTCGTGGAATTCGTTGGCTTCGGTTTCCGCTGTGCCGGTCATGCCTGCAAGTTTTTCGTATAGGCGGAAATAATTTTGAATGGTGATCGTGGCTAAGGTCTGCGTCTCGCGATCGATCTCAACGCCTTCTTTGGCTTCTACGGCTTGATGTAAGCCATCGCTCCACCGGCGGCCTGGCATGAGGCGGCCAGTGAATTCATCGACGATAATGACTTTGTTATCTTGGACGACGTAGTGGACGTCTTTTTCGAAGAGGCAGTAGGCGCGGAGGAGTTGAGAGATGTGATGGATGCGCTCATTGGTCTCGTCGTAGAGTCGTTGGAGTTTTTGTTTTTCTTGGTCTTTCTCATGTTGAGAGAGGGGGGACTGATCGATTTCATGGAAACGGGTCAATAAATCGGGTAATGTAAAGGCTTCGGGGTTGTTGGGGCTGAGAAATTGACGGCCGCGTTCTGAGAGGTCGACTTCGTTGTTGCGCTCATCGATGGAGAAGAGCAATTCGTCTTTGAGCTTAAAAAGCTCGACGCGGCGTGTGTCTTGGTAGAATGATAATTCGGCATCGTCCATGGCGCGGCGGTGGACGGGATCTTCGAGGAGCTTCAGCAAGGGTTTGGATCGCGGCATGGCGAGTTTTACCTTAAACATTAAGCGGCCATATTCGAGGGGGGGTGCGCCGGCTTCGATCATATTTTTGATTTTTTCATTGAGGGCGGCCACTTCTTTGGCTTGCTCTCGCACGAGTGCAGCTACAGCGGGTTTATATTTTTCGTATTGGTGGGTAGAGACTGTGACTGGGCCTGAGATGATGAGAGGGGTGCGTGCTTCGTCGATTAAAATGCTATCGACTTCATCTATGATGGCATAGATGTGTCCGCGTTGGACTTTGTCTTCTTTGCGGAGTGCCATTCCGTTGTCTCTTAAGTAGTCGAAGCCGAACTCGCTGTTTGTGCCGTAAGTGATGTCGCAGGCGTATTGTTGCCTGCGGACGTGTGGCGGTTGATCGTGCTGGATGCAGCCTACGGTGAGCCCGAGGTAGCGATAGAGCTCGCCCATCCACTCGCTATCGCGAGCGGCGAGGTAATCGTTGACTGTGACGACATGGACGCCTTTGCCTGTGAGAGCGTTGAGATAGACGGGTAAAGTGGCGACGAGGGTTTTTCCTTCACCTGTGGCCATTTCTGCTATTTTTCCTTGATGGAGGACGATACCTCCGATGAGTTGGACATCGTAGGGGATCATTTCCCAGACGATGGGGTGGCCGCGCACGTTGATGACACGGCGGGCTTGTGTGAAGCGGCGACAGGCGTTTTTGACGGTTGCAAAAGCTTCTGGTAGTAGGTCGTCGAGTGTTTCTCCTTGTGCTAGGCGGTCTTTGAAGCGTGCGGTGTTTTTTAGGAATTCAGCTTCTGGGAGCTGTTGGTAGGAGGCTTCGATTTCGTTGATTTTGTGGACTATGGGCCATAGGCGTTTTATTTCGCGTTCGTTTTTGGTTCCGAAAATTTTCTTGAGGATCCACGAGATCATAATTTGGGGAGATTGTCGGATAGGTTATCATGAATTCGTTTTTTGCGTAGGAAAAAGGCAGGCATTTTTATAGGAGCTCACGGATTTGGTTGTGGATGGAATTTTGGATGCGGTGCATGATGCGGCGTTTGCTGGGGGTGGTATCGGTGAAGCCGCATAGGTGTAGAAGGCCGTGAAGGCCGTATAATGCGATCTCTTCGATGGGAGAGGTGTTGTAGTGTGGAGCATTTTCTATGGCGACAGCAGGACAGATGAAGATTTCGCCGTGGTGGAAGGTGATGACGTCGGTGGGGGTGGGGTCGTTTAGGAAGCGTTTGTGAAGGGCGGTTATTGTCTGCAGAGAGACGAGGTGGATGGAGACAGTGGGGGGGAGGGCTGTGCGGGTGTGAGGAAGGAGGGTGAGAGAGCGTAGCCAGTAATTACGAAGAGGTCGAAGCGGGAGTCGTGGACTTTGGGGATGACGGTGGATGTGGAGGTGAGGGATTGTTTTTTTCATGCTTTGGGTATGCGATGCGGGAGTGGAGGATGGATTTTAGGGTGGTGGTGAAGGAGTCCTTGATGATTTCTAGTTCGTTGAAGGTGAGGTGGCAGTCTGTGAGTTGTTGTTGGTTGATTTTTTGGCGAATGATATCTTGGACGAGGTCTTCGATCCGTTGAGGAGTGGGTTTTTGTAGGGATCGGGAAGCTCCCTCGATGGCGTCAGCCAGCGAGACGATGGCGATTTCTTTGGTTTGTGGGCGTGGACCTGGGTATCGGAAAGGTTCTTGTGAGATCTCGTCGGTGGGTTCATCTGGCATGTCCATGATTAGCGAGCCAAGGCGTGCGTCTTCGGCTTGTTGTAGGGCGCGGCGATAGAAGTAATAGACGATGGAGTCGCCGTGGTGTTGTTGGATGGCGTCGAGGATTTCTGGTTGGAGTTTGTGTTTGATGGCGAGGTCTAGGCCTTCTTTTACGTGGGAGATGATGATGAGTGCGGACATGGTCGGTGTGAGTTCTTTGTGCGGATTGTCGGAGCCTGCGTTTTCGGTGAAGTATTCGGGTTTGGTCATTTTTCCGATGTCGTGAAAGTAGGCCATTACGCGGCAGAGGGTGCCGTTTGCTCCGATGGCGTGGGCGGCGGATTCAGCGAGGTTGGCGACCATTTGGGAATGTTGGTAGGTGCCGGGTGCGCGGATGGAAAGTTCTCGAAGAAGGGGGTGATTGAGGTCGCATAGCTCGATCCATGAGATGTTGGTGGATATTCTGAAGAGGGATTCGATAAGAGGGAGGAGGCTGTTGACGACCATCGCGGTGAAGATGCCGATGACGAAACAGGCGATGGGTTGTCCGAAGAGAAGGATGGAATTGTAGGGCTGCATGAATGCGAGGATGAAAGCTATGGCTGATGTCGTGGCTCCTGCGATGGCGCCGGCACGAACGATGTCGCTGCGTTTGCGGATATTGTGGCTGAATGTCGTGACGAGGAGTCCAGAGATGAGGTTGAGGACGAGAAAGCTCAGTGTAGGCTCAATCAGGAGGGTGGAGAAATAACTTGTAGTGAGGGTTGCAAAAATGCCAGCGGGTTGCCCTAAAAGAACTGTGAGGAGAAGGGGAGCAAAGGGGATGGTGGTGTAGTAGACTGCGGAGAGAAGGGTGTCTTGTGTCTCGGCGCGGAACCAGTAATGAGTGGCTTGGTGAGCCAAGATATTTAGGGCTATTGCGCTAAGGTGGAGAAAGAGCCGTGAGTTTGTAGCATGAACAGGGGGAAGCAAGATGCGAAAAAGTAAGTAGGTGAGCGGTAATGCTAGTAGTGTGAGGATGCGGGTCTCGCTGAGAGTTAGGAGGGGTGCGGGTGTGGCGTTCCAACTAAAATAGAGGATGAAGAGGGTGAAGAGGGCACAAATCAGTAGGCGTAGGTTTTGGGAGTTATCGAGGCGCTCAAAGAGGACGCGTGGGATTTGGGAGCGGCGCTGCTTCTCAGTTGCAAGGCCTTTTTGAATGAGCAGGCGGCGTTGAAACCAGTGAATCATGAGGGGGTTGTCTGGGCGGAATCATTCCGTTGCCGATGGTTACGGTAGGCGACGATAATTTTTTGCACAAGCTCGTGGCGGATGACGTCTGTTTCTTGGAAGTAGATGAAAGGGATTTCGGGGATGCCTTTTAAGGCTAAGATGGCTTCTTGTAGGCCGGATGGCCGAGATCGGGGTAAGTCGCATTGTGAGGGGTCTCCCGTTACGACACATTTTGAGCCGGGGCCAAGGCGGGTGAGAAGCATGAACATTTGTTCGGGTGTGGTGTTTTGGGCTTCGTCGAGTATTACGAAGGCGTGGGAGAGGGTCCGCCCGCGCATGTAAGCTAGGGGAGCGATTTCGATAGTTTGGCGTTCATTGGCTTTGGCGATTTCTTCGGGATCAAGGAGGATGTTTATGGCGTCATATAAGGGGCGAAGATACGGTAGTATTTTTTCACGTAGATCACCGGGCAAGAAGCCGAGGGCTTCACCGGCCTCGACTGCGGGGCGGGTGAGGATGATCCGTTTGACGGATTCGCTTTTTAGGGCAGTGAGTGCGCAGGCGACTGCGAGGAAGGTTTTGCCTGTGCCGGCGGGTCCTAGGCCAAAGACGAGATCATGACGAGAGATGGCGTCGAGGTAGAGTTTTTGGTTGAGTGTTTTTGCGACAACTGGTGGGCGTTTGGCTGAGGTGTGAATTTTGTTTTCTTGGAGCGAGGCTAGGGGAATGTTTAGGGCTTGCCGTGTATTTTCGATAGCATGAATGAATTCGTGGCGGCGGATGGTCATGCCGAGATTTTTTGCCGTTTGGAGTTCTTGGATGACTTGGCGGACGAGTGCAGTGTTTTGCGGTGTGCCTTGGATTTTGAGCCAACCGTCGCGTGTGATGATTTTGACGGCGAAAGTTTTTTGTAAGATTTCTAGGTGTTGCGGGTCGGCTGTGAGGAGCTCGTGAAGGGCGTGACCATTTTCGAAGTTAATCGTCTCAGTAGTCTCCATGATGAGGGTAGAGGAAAGTTTAGGCCATGTTTTTAGTATAGACTAATCTTGAAGCGAGAATAGGTCAAATATGCTCTTGGCTGGGCGATGGGGGGGGGTTGACGTTGTGGGAAATGATTTTGTGGCTGGATGAAAAGGGGGATGAAAGCTAGTGATGATATATGGCACTGAAGATTGTCAGGTATGGGAATCCGGTGTTGCGTGAGGTGGGGAAACCGGTGACGTTTCCTTTGAGCGAGGGGTGGCGGAGATTGTTGCAGGAGATGTTGTTGACGATGAGGGGTGTGAATGGGGTGGGGCTTGCTGCTCAACAAGTCGGCTACGCTTTGCAACTTGCAGTTATTGACGTTCGCGGTGTAGAGGATCGGCCTAGTCGTTTGTGGCGAGAGGGGAAAGAGGTGGAGATTGAGCGGGAGATGCCGCTTTATTTGATCAATCCAGAGGTTGAGTTGACGAAGTCTAAGCTTAGAGAGAGTGAAGGGTGTTTGAGTTTTCCTAATCTTTCGCTTATGATAAGCCGGTCGAAGCGAGTGCGTTTTAAAACATATGATTTTGAGGGTAGGGTGGTGAATTATGAGGCTACGGGTTTGTTAGCCCGTGCTGTGCAACATGAGTTTGATCATTTACAGGGGCGTCTTTTTATTGACTATCTGAGTGCCTCGGAGCGATCGGAGATTAAGGATAGACTGGATGCAATTAAAAATGGGGAAGACTAGGGTCTCGCATTTATTGGTTGATTTGGGCGGAGAGAAAATAGATAACTTCAAGGGTTGGTAAATGAACTTGAGGGAGATCAGGCAGGCACTCCTGAGTCGGGGGTTAAGGCCTCTGGAGCGATTTGGTCAGAATTTTTTGCATGATGAGAACGTCTGCCGGTTGATTGCTGATGTGATTATTGAGAGTTTGCAGAAGCAGCCATTTGGCCGAGTTTTAGAGGTCGGGCCAGGGCTTGGGGCGCTTACGGAGCATTTGTTGAGTAGGGGGGTGGAAGTCCATGCGGTGGAGATTGATCTTGGGTTGAGTCGATATCTGCAGGACCGGTTTGTTGAGTGCAGGAATTTTCATCTCGTTCAGGCCGATATTTTGGAATACTTGCCGCGGGCTATGGAGCAGTCTTGGGCTGCGATAGTCGGAAACTTGCCTTATAATATTTCAACGCCGATTCTCTTTTCTGTTCTCAGAGCGGCAGAGCTTCCGCGGACTTTGGTGTTTATGGTGCAGGAAGAGCTGGCGGACCGAATCCGAGCACGTCCTGGAACGCCGAATTATGGGGCTCCATCGGTGATTTTGCAGAGGGCTTATAGGATTGAATTTGTGCGGCGAGTGCCATGCCAGCTTTTTTATCCGAGGCCTAAGGTTCATTCTGCTGTGTTGCGTTTTGAAAGGATACGGGAACAGGCGCGGGATCCAGAGTTTGAGTGGTTTCAGGCCGTTGTGCGGCGGGCTTTTCAGTATCGAAGGAAACAGTTGCGGACGATTTTCGCATGCGATCTTGATTGTCGTGCTGAGGAGCTGGCTCCTGACGAGTGGTGGGAGTTTGCACAGAGTTTGCCACGGGGAGGGGACATGGGGTAGGGGTTGTTTATTGGGTGGTGAAGGACGCGCCGCACCCGCAGGTCTGGGTGGCATTGGGATTGCGGATACGAAATCCGGCGCCTGTAAGGGCATCTTCGTAGTGGAGGGTAGCGCCTTGGAGGTAGGGTTTGGCTTGAGGATCAAGATAGACTCGAGCGCCGTGGGACTCAATGATGTAGTCATTGGTGGCGGGCTCGGTGAGATTCATGTGGTATTCTAGGCCTGAGCAGCCTCCTTTTGCGATGTGCAGGCGGAGGCCTAGTTTAGGTTTGGATTCGGTAAGTTTGAGAATTTGTTGAGCGGCTTGAGGGGTGATGTGTAGAAGAGTTTCCATAGTTCTATTTTACGGGAGTTGTGGGGTTGGGCAAGGGAGCGGCAGGTGGGGCTTGGTCGATTTGGCGGAGTTGTTGAACGATTGCTTCGATGAGCTTGGGAATTCCTTCGCGAGTGAGAGTGGAGAGGGGGAAGACGCGACGACGAATTTTTTTTCGAAAGAGGGTTAGATTGTGGGCAGCTTCTGGAAGGTCTATTTTATTAGCAACTATGAGGAAGGGCTTCTCAGCTAAAGAGGGCGAGTAGAGTTTTAGTTCTTTGCGAAGGGTGGCATAATCTTGGGCGGGGTCGCGTCCCTCCGTAGCGGCGATATCGATGAGGATAATCAGCATACGGCAGCGCTCGATGTGTCTTAGGAATTCGTGTCCGAGTCCCACACCCTGATGGGCTCCTTCGATGAGACCGGGGATGTCTGCAATGACGATGGGATGTGAAGTGCCCGGGGTTTCCAGGACGCCGATTTGTGGGGTGAGGGTGCTGAAGGGGTAGGGGGCAATCTTGGGATGGGCGCGTGAGAGGGCAGCGAGGAGGGAGGATTTACCGGCGTTGGGGTAACCGACTAGGCCTACGTCTGCGATGGATTTGAGCTCGAGGACGAATTGGCCGACTTCGCCTGGCTGGCCTTCTTCGTATTCTCGTGGAGCTTGGTGTGTGGGAGTTTTGTAGCTGGCGTTTCCTCTGCCTCCGCGTCCTCCGTGGCAGAGGATGAATTCTTCGTAGGGCTGAGTGAGGTCGGCGATGACTGTGAGCTTTGCACGAGGCGGGGGGAGAGGCGCGAGGCGTTCTTCTGATGCGGGGGCGTGTCGTGGAGGAGGACCGAGGAGGCTGACGACTGTGCCAGGGGGGACTTCGATGATGGTGTCGGCGCCGTTTCGACCTGTGCAGTTGCCGCTTCCACCGGCTTGGCCGTTTTGGGCTCTGTGGTGTGGAGTGAGCTTGAGGTGGTAGAGGTTGTTGAGGTGTGGATTGACTTTAAGGATTACGTGGCCGCCTCGTCCGCCTTTGCCGCCGTCTGGTCCGCCGTAGGGGATGTGGGGTTCTCTTCGGAAGCTGACGCATCCACGACCTCCGTCTCCTGCTTTGGCTAGGATGCGGACGCGGTCGACAAAAGGGGGCATGGTATGTGGGGGTTATGAGATTGAAGGGTATGGAAGTGGGGCCTTAATGCAAGCTGCTAGCTGGCATCAAGGGGTGTGTGGGTGGTGTGTTATTCGGCAACGGGGGGTGTTACCGATTGGGGAGGCAGGCGGTGTGGGGGTTAGTTTGCGGTGGTGGGGGTAGGGGGGAGGACGTGGATGCGACGGTTGTTTTTGTCGTATTGGACAATTCCGTCGATGAGTGCGAAGAGGGTGAAGTCGCGTCCCATGCCTACGTTTTTGCCTGGATGATAGACGGTGCCGCGCTGGCGGTAGATAATGTTTCCAGCGGTGGCCATTTGGCCGCCATAGATTTTGACGCCGAGACGTTTGCTTGCGCTGTCTCTGCCGTTTTTGGTGCTTCCTTGACCTTTTTTGTGTGCCATGGTGTGTCCTCCGTGTTGAGGGTTATGTGATTTTGTGAGGAGCTATTGGGAAATGATTTTTGTGACTTTAAGCCGCGTGTATCTTTGGCGGTGGCCGACGGTGCGGTGATAGCCTTTGCGGCGCTTGAATTTGTAGGCGATAACCTTAGGGGCTTTGACCTCGCCTTCGAGCACTTCGCATTCGACTTTTGCGTTGGGGAGAAAGGGGCGTCCGACTTGGATGTTTTCGCCTTCGGCGATGAGTAGGACTTCGTTGAGGGTGGTTTTGTCTCCGGTGTTTAAGCCGAGGAGCTCGACATCGAGGATGTCGCCTTCGGAGACTTTGTATTGTTTTCCGCCGGTTTGTAGTATTGCGAACATATTTTGGTAGATGGATTTTTTAGAGGGAGTGTAAGTTGCAGCAAGTGGCCTTCGGATGCAAGCTGGAATTTCTTTGTTGAGGTTCAGTGGAAACTTGGCAATTTGGCGCGATGGCAAAGAAAGCAGTGCGCAGGAATTTTTCGTTTTTTCTGGCGCGGCGTTACATTAGACCGCAGCGGACGTTTGTGTCGGTGATTACGATGTTATCTGTGTTGGGAGTGACGCTTGGGGTGATGGTTTTGCTTGTGGTGCTTTCGGTGATGGAGGGATTTGAGCGAGAGATTAGGAGTAAGATTGTCGGGTTCAACGCTCATGTGACTGTGTCGGGGATGGGTGGGGTGTTGGAGGATTGGCGGGGGTTGGCACAGCAACTGCGGGTGAAGGAGGAGGTAGTGTCGGCGAGTGGTTTTGTGCAGGGGCCTGTGCTGGTGGAGTTTCAACAGGCGTTGAGTTCGCCTGTTTTGCGGGGGGTGGAGGTGGAGGAGTTAAGCGGCATGTTGCCGATGGATGAATCGAAGTGGTTGGTGAAGGGTGAAGCTTTGCTTCAAGGTAATGCGGTGATTGTGGGCGAGGAATGGGCGCTACAGCAGGGGGCAACGGTTGGCGACAAGATATTGGTCTATGCTCCTAGGAATTTGCCAGTCCTACACTCACAGAAGGCTAGGGCTGTCTCCTCTGACGCTGAGAATTCGGCCGCATTGGAGACGTCCAGGAGGGACGAAAGCAAGACCGAAAAAAACGGCGCGAGTAATAAGGTGGCTAACAAGGAACAGGCTGACAAGGAAAGCAAAGATAAAGCCCCTGTCGAGGGGACATCGGCGCCGCAGGTGGTGCCGGTGGAGATGGCTACCGCTACAGAGCAGCATTTGGTTTTGCCGACGGAGCTGGTAATAACGGGGATATTTCGAACTGGGATGTATGATTATGACTTGAATGTGATGGTGACTTCATTATCCAACGCTCAATATCTCTATGCGCTTGAGACGGCTGTGCATGGGGTGCATGTGCGGTTGAATGAAGATGCGCCTGAGGTGGCTGAGGCATTCAAGCATCGTCTTATCAAGGAAACCGATGGTCGGTATATGGTGCGGACGTGGATGGATCAAAACCGCACGCTTTTTACAGCGGTGGCTACGGAGCGAGTGACGATGACATTTGTGCTTTTGTTTATCATTCTGGTGGCGGGGTTTGGATTGTGTAGCACTTTGATCACGATCACGGTGCAGAAGAGTAAAGAAATCGGCATTTTGAAGGCCCTTGGAGCGCGTGAGGGTCAGATAATGGCTATTTTTCTGTGGTATGGAGGAATTGTCGGGACGGTGGGGTCCGTGCTTGGAGTGGGATTGGCATGGGTAGCGTTGTCGTTTCGAAATGAATTGCGTGAGGGTCTTGCTCGATTGATGGGCGTGGATGTCTTTGCGCCAGAGATCTACAACATTGCACAGATACCTGCAGTGCCTTTGGGTGAAAGTCTGCCTTTGGTAGGCAGCATAGCTGGCATTGCCGTGGCTATATGTATTTTAGCTGCATATATACCAGCTCGCAGTGCGGCGCGACTTATGCCTGCGCAAGCGTTGCGGTATGAATAATAGAGAGTCACAACTATGAGCGAGGAAATTATTCAACTTAAAAATGTGACCAAAACTTATCGCACGGGCGGTAAAGTTCTTCGTGTGCTGGATCGTGTGAATATGGATTTGCGATTTGGCCAATTCATCACCATTCAGGGCGTTTCGGGGTCGGGTAAGACGACGTTACTCAATGTGTTGTCTGGGCTGGAGCCTCCAGATGAAGGGCAGGTGATGTGGGAAGACCGATCGATTTATAAAATGGGAGCAAAGAAGCTAGCAGCTTGGCGTAATCACATGATTGGTTACGTTTTTCAATCTTACCATCTCTTGCCTGAGCTGACGGCTTGGGAAAACGTGATGCTACCTGCGATGATTGCTGGAAAGAGCGAACGCGATGAGGCTGAGTCTCTGCTTCGCCTTGTCGGTCTGAGCGAGCGTGCCACACATTATCCGGCGCAGCTTTCAGGGGGCGAACAGCAACGTGTTGCGATTGCTCGAGCGTTTAGGAATGATGCACCGATCATCGTTGCGGATGAACCGACTGGCAATCTCGATAGCCAGTCTGCGCAAGAGGTGATCGATTTGCTTGAAGCGCTACACGAGCGCGCTGGGAAGACGTTGATCGTGGTGACGCACAATCATAATATCGCGCAGCGTGGAAAAGTGCGTTATCATCTTGAAGCTGGGCGTTTGATGCGGTTGGAGTAATGGTAAAGGAGCTGGTATTCTCAAAGGGCTCAGCTTTTTACAAGAGGCCTTGCGATTCTAGTTCATTTAGGCGTCGGTCATCTTGATCGTTGATGATTTCTTGGATTGATGGGAGCTCAAGCAAGACTTCTAGGCATAGGGAGAATTCCTCGAGTGGGAGTCCTGTTGTCTCGATTACTCGGCGGTTGCGAGTGATGTAAACCCAGGCGAAATCATCTCCGTGCAATACACGGAACTGGACCTGGTCGTGGGGGATGTATTCATCGCATGATTTGAGGTGTAGGGTTACGTTAGCATGGGTGTCAGTGGGCGAAACTTGCTCGACTCGATGGAATCGCGTAAGCCATGATTGTATATAGCAGCGAATGATTTCGTCAGTAATTGGCTCGGAAGAAATCGCCACGAACCCTTTTGAGATCATTGTTGAATGATAGGGTGAATTCAAAATTTACGCACTGAAAAAAACGTAATATTTTAGCTTACATGGCTCTTACACCATCTAAAATGTCACCGTTGGGCACGTTGTTGCCGCAGTTTGAGTTAAGGGATGTTGTGTCAGGCACGAGGCGTGCTTATGGTCCTGGTAGTCTGACGCGGCCGCTGGTTGTGATGTTCCTTTGTTGTCATTGTCCGTATGTTATTCACATCGAAAAAGGCATTTCTGAATTGGCGCGCGATTATGCTGGCAAGGCGGTGGATTTTGTCGCGATCTGCTCGAATGATGAAACGACATATCCTCAAGATGCTCCAGATCGGATGCGAGAACAGGCTATACGTCTTGGGTGGACGTTTCCGTATCTGCATGATGCGACGCAGGAGGTTGCGCGGGCGTTTGATGCAGCCTGCACGCCCGATTTTTTTGTTTATGATGCTAGCGCTCGGCTGGTTTATCGGGGGCAATTTGACTCGAGTCGTCCAGGCAACAACATACCGGTGACGGGATCTGACTTGAGAGCGGCTCTGGATGCTTTGATTTCTGGGGAGAGAGTTTCTGAGCGACAGTTTCCTAGTCTTGGGTGCAACATTAAGTGGCGAAATTAAGTGGCGAAAGGTGGGCGTTGCGGGTTAATCGCTTTGTGGTAAGGCTTCTTTTGTGCTTGCCAATTGAGCTGCGGTAGGCTAGAAGTGATGGGAAGGTTATGAGTGATTCTCGTATCGCCCGGCAAACGGCAGAGCGTCTGATTGGTTCACGAGCGCAGCTTTTGAAATATCAATGTCTGTTGGGTTTTGATGGTTTTGTTGATGAGATTTATCAGGTCGTGGCCCAGCGCCAGTCTGCTACAAAATACGTTCCGTATGCAACGATCAAGTCGTTTGGTTCTGCAATAGTGGCGGCAGCGGGTAAGAGCGCCAACATGGAGCTCGTGCAGCAGTCAGTTCGCATGGGGGGGAACGGGCCGTTGATGGCGTTTGCATTGAGCACGCTTGGGGCACCGGTGAATTATATTGGGATTGTGGGTAAGGATACTGTGCATCCTGTTTTTCATGAATTTAGCAAGCGTGCAAGGGTGATTCCGATTGGTGAGCCTGCATTGACTCAGGCGTTTGAATTTAACGATGGGAAATTGTTGTTTGGTCAACATAGCAACGTTAATGAGGTCACGTGGGATAATATTAAGAAGCGAGTCGGTGAGGCGGCTTTTAAGAAGATGTGGAAGGAAGCTCATTTCATTGGGATGGTGAACTGGACCATGCTTCCGCATATGTCGGCGATATGGAAGAAACTTTTGAGTGAATTTCCACCCGTGAAAGATGAGCCACGGAAGCTGATGTTTTTTGATTTGGCTGATCCAGCTAAGCGTCTGGATGCTGATTTGTTGGCGGCGCTGAAAATTATATCGGAGTTTCAAGAGAGCAATGATGTTATCCTTGGTCTGAACGAGAGTGAGGGGCAGCATGTGGCGCGAGTCTTGCGTCTTAAGAAGACGCCGGCTAATCCAAAGGGCACGGCGGCATTGGCAGCGGCTATTCGGGAGAAGCTTAATCTTCACACTGTGGTGATTCATCCTGTAAAGTATGCTGCTGGGGCGGATGCACAGGGGGAAACTTTTATTGAGGGGCCTTATACTGCTAAACCTAAAATTAGCACGGGTGCGGGGGATCATTTTAACGCTGGTTTTGTTATTGGGCGGTTGCTTGGGTTGGGGTTACAGCATTCTTTGCAGTTGGCGGTTGCTGCGTCTGGGTTTTACGTTCGGCATGCTAATAGTCCGAATCGTGAGCAGCTTGTGCGCTTTTTGCAGACTCTTTAACTTGGGGGTTAATTTAGGGTTGGGTTGGCTGGTTTAATCGTATGTAGTTGAGTATGCCGGTGGCGATTGCCTCAGCTAGGCGCTGGCGATAGACGGGGTTATCTACAAGGCGTAGATCCATGCGGTTGGTGAGGAAGCCGCCTTCTACTAGGATGGCGGGGAGGTAGTTTGTGCGCAGGACTACGAAGCGCGCTCGTTTGACGCCGCGATCGGCTTCGGGGTCACCGGGGAAGAGGCGCACGATTTGTCTATGGACTTGGTGGGCTAGTAGGATATTTAGGGGGTCGTTTTCGTTTCCGATTTGTTTTATGTGGTCGGCGCGAGAGGGGAATTCTCCTACGGCTGTGGAGGCGACTCCGCGAGGGGCCATGGCGAAGGTCTCGACTCCGCGGGCTTGGCGGTTGAAGCCGTAGTTGTAGTGGATGCTTACGAATATGTGTCCTGCGAAGTTGCGTGCGAATCGGGTTCGTTCGTGTAATTCGACGAAGACATCGCTGCGGCGCGTCATGACGGTGCGAACGCCGGCGGCGCGTAGGATTTTTTCGAGTCGTAATGAAGTGTCTAGTGTGTAGTGTTTTTCTAAGGCTCCGTTTAGTCCGGTGGCGCCGCGGTCGGAGCCGCCGTGGCCGGGATCGATTACGACGCCTCGCACGGGTCTGCGGATGGGGATGGCTTGAGGTCGGAAGATGGGGTCAAAGAGTTTTGTGATGTCTGTTTTGGGGATGAGCCATCCTGCGGGATGATCTATGATGGAGCTTGAGAGGTAGTAGTTGACTTCGTTGATTCGGACGATTTGGCTATCTCGGCGAAAGACGAGGCGGAAGCTGGTGTTTTGGACGGTGAAGGTGTCTGAGAGGGGGCCTTCTCCGTAGGGGAAGTAGTAGAAGCGGCAAAAGGATTTTAGTGTGACGTATTCTAGTGGGCCTACGCGGACGACTTGCCATATGCTGGCGGTTGCTGTGGGGCATAGGATGAGGAGCGCGAGGCAGGATGTGTGGAGTCTTGAGAAAAGTCGCGCTCGTCTCAGTCTCATGGTTTACTTTTTTTTGAGTGTGGTTGCTACGTTGTCAATGAGTCGGGTTTTGCCGATGTGCACTGCGGCGCATAGTCGATTGTTGACGATCTCGGCGTAGTCTAGGCGGACACCTTTTAGGCGTGAGATTTCTTTTTTGAACCAGGATATGGGATTGGGATGGTGTATGGCTTGTTGGAGTGCGGCGGCAAATTGTCGTGCTTTTTGTCTTTCTGTTGGGCTTAGGTAGGTGTTGCGGGAGCTGAAGGCGAGTCCGTCTGTATCGCGGATGGTTTCAACTGGGATGATTTTTATGGGGAAGTGGAGGTCTCGCACCATTCTTTGGATTACTTCGAGTTGTTGGGCGTCTTTTTGGCCGAAGAAGGCGAGGTGGGGTTGGCAGATTAGAAAGAGCTTGGCGACGACGGTGGTGACGCCTCGGAAGTGTCCTGGTCGGAAGGGGCCGCAGCGGCCTTGACTGAGGGAGAGTTCTTCTACCCAGGTGGAGTGATCGGGGGCGTAGAGATTTTTGGGTGCGAAGACGATGTCTACGTCCCAGAGGCGGCATTTTTGGCAGTCGGTGCGGAAGGGGCGGGGGTAGCGGTGGAGGTCTTCTCCTGCGGAGAATTGGGTGGGATTGACGTAGATGCTGACGATGAGGATGTCGGCTTGTTTACGGGCTTTTTTGATGAGTGCTTCGTGGCCTGGGTGTAAGGCGCCCATGGTGGGCACGAGGGCGATTTGTTTTCCTTCTTTGCGCCATTGCAGGGCTGTGCGCTGCATGGTGGGCGGGTGTCGGATGATCTTCATCGTTTTTCATCTAGATGAGGTGTGTGGAATGTGAATTCTAAAACGGCTGTGGGATGGGGGTTTGGGGGAGGGTTTTGGGGGGGTGGGTGGGTGTGGGTGTTTTTAGGGTGTTGGGGGTAGGAGGGCGCGGGTTTTGGAGAGGATGTGGGGGACTGTGAGCCCGTATGCTTCTTGGAGGCGGGTGTGGGGGGCGCTGGCGCCGAATCGTTCGACGCCGATGAAGAGGCCTTTTTCGCCGATGTAGCGTTCCCAGCCCATGCGGATGCCGGCTTCGACGGCGATGCGTGCGGGGATGGATGGGGGGAGGACGTGGTCTTTGTAGGATTGGGGTTGTGCTTCGAAGAGGTCCCATGAGGGCATGGAGACGACGCGTGGGGCGTAGCCTTCTGCTGCGAGGTGTTCGGCGGCTTGTAGGCAGAGGTGGACTTCTGAGCCTGTGCCGATGAGGATGATTTGGGGTGGGACGTTGGGATTGGCTTCCCAGAGGATGTAGGCGCCTTGGCGGAGGCCTGTGGCAGGGGCGCATTTGGAGCGGTCGAGGGTGGGGATGTCTTGTCGGGTGAGGACGAGGAGGGTGGGGCGGTCTTGTTGGGATAGGGCGACGAGCCAGGCTTGGGCGGTTTCGTTGGCGTCGGCGGGTCGGATGAGTGAGAGGCGCGGGATGGCGCGGAGGGCTGCGAGGTGTTCGACGGGTTGGTGGGTGGGGCCGTCTTCTCCGACGAAGATGGAGTCGTGGGTGAGGACGTAGATGGTGTGGAGTTTGCTTAGGGCTCCGAGGCGGATGGGGGGGCGCATGTAGTCGGTGAAGGCGAAGAAGGTGGCGCCGAAGGGGATGAGGCCGGAGCGGTGGTAGGCGATGCCGTTGAGGATGGCGGCCATGGTGTGTTCGCGGATGCCGAAGTGGAGGTTGCGGCCGTGGTAGTGGTTTTTTTGGAATGAGCCGTGTGTTTTGATCCAGGTTTTGGTGGAGGGGGCGAGGTCTGCGGATCCGCCGATGAGGTGGGGGAGGTGGTCGAAGAGGGTGGTGAGGATTTGGCCGCTGGCGTTGCGGGTGGCGAGGTTTTGGCCGGCTTGGAATTGGGGGAGGAGGTCGGGGAGGTTTGTGGGGATTTGTTTTTCTTGGATTTTTTTGAGGAGTGCGGCTTTTTGGGGGTAGGCGCGGGTGTAGGCTTGTAGGGTGCGGTTCCATTCGGTTTCTTGGGCGGCGAGTTCGTGGCGGAGTTTTTGGAAGTAGGCGGTGACGCGGGAGGGGATGAGGAATTGGGAGTCTTCGGGCCAGCCGAGGGCGCGTTTGGTGGCGGCGACTTCTTGTGGGCCGAGGGCGTCGGAGTGGGCTTTGGGTTGGCCTTGGAGCTTGGGTGAGCCTTTGCCGATGGTGGTTTTGCCGATGATGAGGGTGGGGCGGCCTGTGATGGTGAGGGCTTCGCGGAGGGCTGCGTGGATTTGGGAGTGGTTGTGGCCGTCGATGGTGATGACGTGCCAGTTGTAGGCGCGGAAGCGGGTGGGGACGTCGTCGGAGTAGGCGAGGTCGGTGAAGCCTTCGATGGAGACGCGGTTGTCGTCGTAGAACCAGATGAGGTTATCGAGGCCGAGGTGGCCTGCGAGGGAGGCGGCTTCGTGGGAGATGCCTTCTTGGAGGTCGCCGTCGGAGACGATGGTGTAGATGCGGTGGTCGAAGAGGTTGAAGTCTGGGGTGTTGAAGAGGGCGGCGAGGTGTTTTTGGGCGATGGCGAGGCCGACGGAGTTGCCTGTGCCTTGGCCGAGGGGGCCTGTGGTGACTTCGACGCCTGGGGTTTCGTGGGCTTCTGGGTGGCCTGGGGTGAGGGAGTGGAGTTGGCGGAATTTTTGGAGTTGTTCTAGGGTGATGTGGGGGTAGCCGCAGAGGTGGAGGAGGGAGTAGAGTAGCATGGAGCCGTGGCCTGCGGAGAGGATGAAGCGGTCGCGGTTGGGCCAGTGGGGGTTGGCGGGGTTGTGGCGGAGGAATTGGGTCCAGAGGATGGTGGCGAAGTCTGCGCATCCCATGGGGAGGCCTGGGTGGCCGGAGTGGGCTTTTTCGATGGCATCGATGGTGAGGATGCGGATGGTGTTGGCGATGAGGTGTTCGATGGGGGTGGTGGTGAATGTGGGGGGTTCTGTGGTGGGGGTGGGGTGTTGCATAGGTGGTGGGGGTGTGGGTTGGATGGGTTTATCGGGGTGTTGTTAAAAAATCAAGTGGGTCGCGGGGTTAGGTGGGGGTGTGGGAGAGGAGGTGGGTGTGGTAGTGGTGGATGTGGTGGTCGGTGATGAGGTTGGCGAGGTGGTGGAGGTGTTGGGTCTCTTCGGCGAGCCAGTCTGCGATGGGGAGGGAGGAGTTTTTGGGGGTGCACATTTGGTGGAGGGGGAGGGTGTGGAGGGTGGTGAGGTGGTGTAGGGTGTGGATGGCGGGTGTGGTCGGTGTGGGTGTGGTGAGGGGGAAGCATGTGGTGAGGTGGTGGTGGAGGGTGTGGTAGTGAAAGGCGAGGCTGCGTGGGAATGTGGGGAGTGTGAGGAGGATGGAGGCTATGGATTGGAGGGTGGGGCGGTGTGGGTGGTGTTTGCGGTGTGCGTATTGGCAGGCGAAGAGGCGGATTAGGGTGTCGTGGATGAGGGAGGGGTCTTGTGTGGGGGAGCGGAGGGGTAGGATGAGTTGGCGGAAGGTGATGGTGGTGAAGATGGCTTGTTCGATGTGGTGGCCGATGTTCCAGAAGTGCCATGGGTCGTCGCGGAGGAGGTGGTGGAGGGCGGCGCCGGTGATTTGTTCGTGGGTTTGGATGAGGGAGTTGTGGAGGGAGAGGTCGTTGAGGATGGGGTCGAGGGAGTGGGGGGGTTGGGTGCTGTAGGTGTGGAGGAGGTGGTAGAGGTCGGTGATGAGGGTGAAGAGTTCGGTGGGGATGGATTCGCGTGAGGCGAGGGTGTTTTGGTGGGCGAGGCGTATGGAGTGGTAGGCGGAGGCGTTGTTTTCTTGGGAGAGGAGGATGTAGTGGGAGAGTTGGGAGGGGTGGGTGAGTTTGTTTTTTTCGAAGTAGGTGGTGGGGTGGCCTGTGGCGGCGGCTAGGGTTTCCCAGAGGGGTTGCCAGGTTTTGGGTGCGGTGGTTTGTGGGTCTGATGTGGCTCTGATTTGGAGGAGGGTGCGGAGGAGTTGGGTGGTGGTGGCGGCGCGGGTGAGGTAGCGGCTGATCCAGAGGAGGGATTCGGCGGTGCGGCTGGAGAGGCGGAGGCGTTCTCCGACGATTTCGTGGGTTTGAGGGGGGAGGGAGAGTTCGATGGGGTGGCGGTGGTGTGTGGTGGGGGGGGCGGGGTGCGGGGGTGTGGGGGTGTGGGGTGTGGGTTGGAGGATCCAGGTGTCGCGGATGGGGGTGGGGGGGAAGGGGTGGGTGTGGTCTGTGGGGGGGGGTTGGAGGGATCGGGTGAGGGCGCAGGGGAGGAGGGTGATGCGGTGGTGATCGGCTAAGGCGAAGAGGCGGAGGATGATGGGGTCGTGTGGGGGGTTGTGGTGGAGGAGGTTTTTTTGTATGATCCATTTGGAGGGGTTTTGTTCTATGATTTGCTGCCAGTGGCGGCGCTGGTCTTGGGATAGGAGGGCGCCGTTGAGGCTTGGGGTGTTGGGGTGGGGGTGGGTGGGCTTGATGATGTAGGAGGGCCAGTCGTCGAAGAGTTGTTCGCGGACGTCGATGTCGGTGAGTGGGGCGCGGTAGAGGTCGGGGAGGATGGGGTGTTGGTGTAGGAGGTGTCTGATGAGGTGTGGGGTGTAGGTGGTGAGGGCGCGGTTTTGGAGGAGGTCGGCGGATGGGGCGTTGGCTATGGCGACAGTGCCTTTGCGGAGGCATGAGGTGATGCCGGGGATGCCTTGGTGTGGGGTTTGTGAGGGGATGGATACGGGGTCGATATTTTGGGCTGGGATGAAGCGGAGGAGGATTTCTATGGGTTGGAGGCCGTCTATGGTTTTGAGGAAGAGTTGGCCTTGAAGGACGAGGAGTTCGTCGGGTTGGATGAGGGGGATGCCTATCATTCGGGCGAGGATGGCTTGATCAGCGTATGAGGGGGATTGTGGGCCGAGGGTGAGAAGTGCGAGTCGGGGGCGGTGGGAGAAGGAGAGGCCGCAATTTTGTAGGTTTTCTTGGATGAGTGCTGGGACGGCGGATGGGGACTCGATGGGGAGTGAGGAGAGTTCGCGGGTATAGATTTCTCCGAGGGATTGTCTTAGATGAAGGGCGATGCCGATACCGTAGGGTTGGGAGAAGATTTCTTCGAGGACGTGCCATTGGCCTTGGGAATCATGGACGAAATCGATGGCGGCTATGCGGATGGGGGTGTCGCCGATGGGTTTGATTCCTAGGATTGGGCGTAGGTAGGAGGGGTCGTTGTAGATGAGGCGGTGTGGAAGGATGCGTTGTCGGATGAGGGACTGTTCGGAAAAGATATCGGTAAGGGCGATATTCCAAGCGCGGAGGCGCTGGGAGAAGGCTTCGGAGAGGGTGCGCCAGTCTTCTGCTGGTAAGATGAAAGGTAGGGGATGGATGGAGAAGTGGTAAATGGAGGGATGGCGGGAGTCTGGTGAGGTGGAGGGGTTGATGAGGTAGGAGAGCTCGCGTTGGATTTTTTTTTGGAGGGAGTCGTGTGTAAGGGTGTGGGATTGCTGGAGTTGTCGGAGGATGTCGGATGGACGTGGTGGAGGGGGAGCGGGAGATGGGGCGTGAGGGTGTGGGGTTGGGGGCATTGATTTGGTGGGAAAATAGAGTATAATATGACTTGTGAAAGAAATTATTCGCAGCGTTTGTTTTTTGTTTGTTTTTTCAATGCTAGGTGGATGCGTGACTTATCGGGAATATCAGCAGGATGTTCAAACGGCTCGGGATGTGGGGGTAAGTCCTGCGATTTATGAGAAAATGAGGCGTGGAAAGGTATTGTTGTTGCCTGAGATTGTGGAATTGACGCAGAGGAAGTATCCTGAGGATAGATTGATTCGTTACTTGATTTATTCAGGAGGCGTTTATCGCTTGACGATGACAGATATTGATTATCTAAGAGAGGCCAAGGTGAGTGATACCATAATCAATTATCTGTTAAAGACCCCTGAGGAGGCACTGAATGCGGAATTGAAGCAAGAAAGGCTGAGACGCTGGGATTATTATCCTTACCATCCGCACTGGCATTGCCGATATTGGCCTTATTACTAGGGTGGGATAATATTATCTGTAGAAGCGCTCTAGCGGGTCGTTGATTTTGTTGGGATTAAGATTAGGGTTGCCTAAGACTCTGGGGGATCGTAAGGGAGGTGGATCGAGTAGTCGCCTGAAATCGTTGTTGAGTGATGGTGGTGTGTAGTTGCGAGAGAGTGATGAATTAGGGTTATTTGTATCTAATGTGCCGATTTTATCTATAAGTAGATTATTAGGATTAGACAGGTGTTGTTGTGGGGAAGGAAATCTGGGATTCTGGATCTGCAGTTGTGGTGTTAAAGACATTTGTGGCTTGTAGGTCAGTAGTGTATCATTCATATCACCAATAGAAATAAGACTGTTGGTTAATTCATCAACTGGTGATCGCCTTGATATAGAATTGGATAGCGGAAGCGACTTAGAATTTTGACTTAGGTCATCTTTGATGTTATTATTGTAAATTCCCATCTGAAGAGGTTTTGACAACCCTGTTACGGGGTTGGAGATTTGGTTTAATTCATTTGGTAGATCAATAGGGAAAGAACTGAACTTAAGATTGTCTTGTTTTGAATGAGCTTCTTGGCTAGGAGGTAAGCCAAAGAAACGTAATCCTTCTGAAGATGAATTTAAGCCCAGGGAAAAGACATCTGGATTTTTGGTTAGGTAGATTTGAGTGTCAGACTGAATGTTGTCTTCTGAATTAAGTTTCTGTCTTTCAGCGCGTGCCTCTTTGAGTTTTTCTAGATCTTTATACAACCAGTTTTTATGATGGTCACTGTCTTGGTCGTGAATGCCTTCGGTATTCCTATTCCTGTATATGACATAAGGAATAAGTTGGTTTTGTAGCTTGCTGTAATCCGGAAATGTGTTACTTTGAATCTTATTTTCGTAGAGGGCCTTTTTAGCTTGGTTTTCGAAGGTAGTAAAGTCTGGCAACTTTGCAGGGGTGGTGTCTAAAGCCTTTAGTTTATCACTAGAATATCCTACCTGCACTAGGGCCAACTGTGCCAGGAGATAAAGAGCATAGTGAAAACCTCTTTTTGATATCATGTGTCAAATTCAACATGCCATAGGAATATGCCGACTGGAAAATACTCAAGAGTTAGTGGCATCCGATCAAATCAACAAACCGGTAAAAACTGCTCCGCCGAAATTCGGTTTTCTTATTTTCTTATTATCGGCGGAGCAGAAAGTTAAAGATGAAAGTAGCACCTCAATTAAATCTGTCGTAGAAACGTGCTTGTGACTTTTGGCTTTTCCTCAGAGTGAATTCGAGCTGTTCCTTCAGTGTCAGTTCCTCCGGCACTTAATGCAGCTCCGATTCCATTGACACTTGTGTTTGCATTCATTCTACTTGCTGAGGAACGGCGGCGCTCTTCAATCTTGCTTTCATCGATGTCCATATCGATCTTCCCGCGGAATATACATCCATCACTGAGGATGACATTCGGAGCCTGTATGTCACCGATCATCGATCCGCAAGCTAGAAGCTCGACTCTTTCCGTAGCTTTGATGTTACCACTGACAGAACCCGCGATGACAATGCTCTTTGTGCTAATTTGTGCATTAACTTCACCATCTACGGCTACGTGAATATGCTCCTGTAGGCTGATCGTGCCTTCTACTTTCCCCTCAATAGTAAGAGGTTCATTTCCCTCTATTTCACCTTTAACAATTATTCCACGACTGATGATTGTTCTTTTTTTGTTATCCTCTTCCTTGGCCATATTTCTTTCTATTTTGTGCAACCTTACGGCTGCGGTTAATATTTTTATGCTTCATCCGTACAACTCGGATAAGCATGGTGTAAATAATAGACACGTGTTACTTAAAAAAGCAAGTCGAAAACAACTGCACCTTGGCAGTAAAATACGACCGCTATTTCGACCTTTGATTAGCTGTTGGTTCCTGTATCTT
>JANWVL010000163.1 GCA_025056655.1 Candidatus Methylacidiphilales bacterium | reverse complement strand
TATCTGCCGCCCATGTCCGGCCTGGCCGCCGAGGAATTCCGCAAGGAACCCGGCGAGATCGGCGTGCTCATCGGGGAGGGCCGCACCGCCGAGGTGCTCCGCAACCTTTGCCACCGCGTCCACGCGAACACCGACGCCTGGGGCAAGCTGGCCGAACACGTGAAACGGCTCTTCCGCGTGGAACTCCTGCCCCCCGCCTATATCCCCGAGCGCAGCGAACTGCGCATGCAATACCGCCAGCCCGACGGCCTGACCCTAGACCTCTCCTCGGCCGGCCGCGGCTTCCAGCAAACCCTGTTGCTACTGGCCTACCTTTACCAAAACCCCGGCAGCGTCCTCCTGCTCGACGAGCCGGACGCCCACCTCGAAATCATCCGCCAACGCGAGACCTACAATCTCCTCACGGAAGTCGCCCGCGAAACGGGCAGCCAAATCATCGCCGCCAGCCACTCGGAAGTCGTCCTCAACGAGGCGGCTGAACGCGACGTCGTCGTCGCCTTCGTCGGCACGCCGCACCGCCTCGACAACCGGCAGACAAGCCAGGCCGCCAAGGCCCTCAAGAGCATTCCGTTCGACCTCTACTACCTCGCTGAAACCAAAGGCTGGATGCTCTTCCTCGAAGGCTCCACCGACCTGGCCATCCTCCGTTCCCTCGCCCGCAAGCTCAACCACCCAGCCACCGACGTGCTCCAGGAGCCGCCCGTCCACTACGTCAAGACCAACATCCCCAACCACGCCCGCGACGTGTTCCACGGGCTGCGCGAAGCCAAGCCCGGCCTTATCGGGCTGGCCCTGTTCGACCGGCTCAGCCCGCCGCCGGAATCCACCGCCGGACTGGACATGCTTTGCTGGTCCCGTCGCGAGATTGAGAACTACCTGGTCAGCCCCACAGTGCTCGACCGGTTCGCCCGCCACGGCCAGCCCGACGACTTGTTTGGCCGCGCCGATGCCGACCGCCGGGCGCATTTGATGCGCGAGTGCATCGCCGAATTGGAGCAGGCCCTCCGCGTCACCAACAAGCCCTCCCCGTGGTCGGCGGATATCAAAGTCACCGACGACTTCCTCGACCCCCTGTTCAAGAACTTCTACGAACGCCTCGGCCTGACGCAGTTGCTGTTCAAACGGAACTACCACGTCCTTGCCGACCTCATCGAACCGGCTGAACTACAGGCCGACGTCCGCGCCGAGATCGAGGAAAAACTCAATGCCATCGTCGCCGTCAGCCGCAGGGCGCACCCACCAGCGGAATAAACTCCATATCCCACCACATTACCTCCTCACAGGCAAACTCACGCCAAAAGCAAAGCCACCTAAGCTTCGCCGCCAGATCAAATACGGTCGCAGCCTGAAATTATCGGCTAGCAATCGAAAGGCTTCATCACAACGAACACAGAATCAACCTCACTTACCCTCATCACACCGCAACGCATAACTAGCACAGAAAAAGCGTTGATTTTGCCCTTTGAAATATCCCGCCTCTTAACTAGCTTGTGGCATCGTTCACTCATGAAAATCCTTTACATACTCCCGCTTGCTTGCCTGCTTTTTTCGATCGCCTGCAAAAATTTGGCTTCACCTTCAGGAGAAGATAAAACCTCTCCCCAGCCTCCCCCTTTTGAAACGGAAGAGGCGCCTTCCTCAGAAGAACCTCTTCCTTCCACGCCTCCCGCTCCTCCACAGGCTGAAAAAAAATCCGACTCCACCTCACCTGCTGCTCCTCAAGATCCTTCCAATACAGCTGCTAACCAAGCCGATTCCGCATCTTCTCAGCCTCAAGCTTCCGAAGAGACGCACCCGCCACAAGAGCCAGCTCCATCCCCGCGCGGCACCTTTCATGACCCATCAAAGGATATCGTTTACTATCTCGACCTCTCCGGCACAGCTCCCCCACTAGAAGTCCCCACAGATCCCACCGCCGCAGAATCCGCACAAAACGTCCCCGACTGGGCCCAATATGCAATTTGGTATCAAATCTTCCCCGAGCGCTTCCGCAACGGCGACCCCCGCAACGACCCCACCCACGACTCCCTTGAATTCCCCGACACCGTCCCCGCCTCCTGGCAAGTGACCCCATGGACTCGCCAATGGTACGAGCGTGAGCCCGCCTGGGAGACCGGCAAATCCTTCTTCGACTCTGTCTTCAACCGCCGCTACGGCGGCGACCTCCAAGGCGTCATCGAAAAGCTCGACTACCTCGCCGACCTCGGCATCAACGCAATCTACTTCAACCCCGTCTTCTACGGCCGCTCCACCCATAAATACGACGGCGCTTGCCTCCATCACATCGACCCCTTCTTCGGCCCTGACCCCATCGGCGACCTCGCCATCATCGAAAAAGAAAACGAAGACCCCTCCAATTGGCAATGGACAAGCGCCGACAAACTCTTCCTTCACCTCCTCCAAGAAGCCAAAAAACGCAACATCCGCGTAATCATCGACGGCGTCTTCAATCACACCGGCACACACTTCTTCGCCTTCCGCGACATAAAGCTCAATCAAGAAAACTCCCCCTACCGCGACTGGTATCAGATCGAAGAATTCGACGACCCACGCACCCGCCGCTACGAATTCCGCTACAAAGGTTGGTGGGGATTCGGCACCCTACCCGTCCTCCGCCACACACCCGATGGCCTCAACATGCATCCAGCCCCCAAAGCTTACATCTTTGAAATCACCCGACGCTGGATGGATCCCAACGGTGATGGCAATCCCTCCGACGGCATCGACGGATGGCGCCTCGACGTCGCCGACGAACTCCCCATCGGCTTCTGGAAAGATTGGAACGCCCACGTCCGAAAAATTAACCCCAATGCCTACACCGTCGCCGAAGTCTGGAAAGACGCCTCCCAATTCATCATCCAAGGCGGTTTCTCCGCTGCCATGAACTACCACGGATTCGCCGTCCCAGTAAAAGGATACCTTATCGATCGAGCAATCCGCGCCTCTGAATTCACCAAAATGATTCGCGACCGCCGCAATGCCCATCACCCCTCCGTTGCCCGTGCCCTCCAAAATCTCATGGACTCCCACGACACCGATCGCCTCGCCTCCATGATCGTAAATTCCAAAAACCGCAACTACATCAACGCCGCCATCTTCGACTACGACGAATCCCGCTTCGTCTCAGCCCGACAAAACCCAAAATACAATACCCGCAAGCCTTCTGAGGAACATCGCACCCTCCAACGCCTCATCCTTTTCTACCAAGTCACCGCAGTCGGTGCACCCATGATCTACTACGGCACAGAAGCCGGCATGTGGGGAGCCGACGACCCCTGCGACCGCAAACCCATGCCCTGGCCAGACCTCCCAATGGAGCCCGAAACCCTCGACCCGCGAGGCCACCGACACGACCCCGACGAAAACCAATTCGACTCCTCCCTCCACGCAACTTACCGCGCCGCCTTATGTTTTCGCGCCCAAAACAAAGCCCTCGCCGACGGCCACCAACATGACATCTACGTAAATGACGCCGAAGACACCTTTGCATTCATCCGACAAAACGACTCACAAAAAATCCTCGTCGCCATCAACCGCAGCGAAGAACCTCGCACATTCTCCATCCCACTCGAAGACTTCAAATTCACCCTAAAGACCGCAAACCAACTCTTCTCCTCTTACCCACTAGACCCCCCCGTCACTCCCCACATCAAAAACGATGCCTTACACTTCACACTGCCACCATTGGTTGGCGTCGCTTTCGAAATAAATTAACTTCCATCCAGCTCAATATGACCCAACACCCCATCGAAAACGTCGTCATCCTCGGCACCGGATGTGCCGGCCTCACAGCCGCTCTCTACACCGCACGCGCAGGCCTAGCCCCACTAGTCCTTACAGGCAACCTTCCAGGCGGACTCCTTACCACCACCTCCATCGTAGAAAACTTCCCCGGTTTCCCAGAAGGCATCGATGGCACCGAACTCATGATGCGCATGCAAGCACAAGCCGAGCGTTTCGGCGCCCGCATCCGCTTCGCTCAACTCACCTCCGCTAACCTTCACACTTACCCCTTCCAACTCGAAATCGAGGGCGATTGGATCTCTGCCCGCGCGCTCATCATCGCTACAGGATCGAGCCCACGAAAGCTCGGCTTAGAAAGTGAGCGGCTCCTGGAAAAAAAAGGCGTCACATACTGTGCCACATGCGATGGCGCCCTGCCCATGTTTCGCAATCGTCCCCTAGTCGTGGTCGGTGGCGGCGACTCAGCCGCGGAAGAAGCCCTCTATCTCACGCGGTTCGGTTCAGAGATTCATCTCGTGCACCGCCGCGATACCCTCCGCGCCTCCAAAATTATGGCAGAACGCGTCCTCGCTCATCCCAAAATCAAACTACATTGGAATTCCGAAATCGCAGAAATCCACGACGTCCAGCAAGGCAAAGTCACCGGCGTCACATTGCGCTCAACAGTCGCCCCCGACCACCTTCAATTCATCGAATGCGCCGGCGTCTTCATCGCGATCGGCCACGTCCCAAATGTTGAAATTTTCAAAAATCAACTCACCACAGACGCAAACGGCTACCTCAAACCCGAACGCGGCACAGCCATGAACATCCCCGGCGTCTTTGCATGCGGCGATGTCGCCGATCCCATCTATCGTCAAGCAATCACAGCTGCCGGCACCGGCTGTGCAGCCGCCATCGAAGCAGAGCGGTTCCTCGCAACGCAAAACATCTAGTTGCCGTATCTCTTATGAATCCAGCAGCTCCTCGCATCACAGACACCTTGGAAAAAGCCCGCGCCGTCAATCAAGTCCGCTCCCAGTATGGCACCTTCGCCGAAATCGGAGCCGGCCAAGAAGTCGCCCGCTGGTTCTTCCGCGCCGGAGGAGCCTCAGGCACCATCGCCAAGACAATATCCGCATACGACATGACCATCAGCGACACAATCTACGGCCCCGCAGAACGATACGTCTGCCGTTCCCGCCTCCAAAGCATGCTCGAATATGAATTTCGACTCTTGGTCGAGCGCCTCGATGCAAAACGCGGTGCCGACACCGTATTCTTCTCCTTTGCCGACACCGTCACCACACGCAGCTTCAAATACCACCAAGAGGCCCACGGCTGGATGGGGATACGCTTCCAACTCCACCCCCGCACACCACCCAATGACATCATCCTCCACGTCCGACTCTTCGACAAATTCGCGCTACAACAGCAAGAAGCTCTCGGAATTCTCGGCGTAAACCTCATCTACGGCGCATTCAATATCTCCCGCCGCACCTCCGAATTCATCGAGTCCTTACTCGATGGCTTAAACACCGAGCGGATCAACATCGACATGCTCAAATTCAGCGGCCCAGACTTCGCCATGGTGGATAACCGCGTCGTAAGTTTGATCCTAGTAAACAAAGGCCTGACTCGCGCAGCGATGTTTGCCCCCAGCGGCGAAGTCATCCAAGCCAGTGAAGTCATGTATAATAAACCGCTGTTGATTGAACGCGGCACGTTTCGCCCAATCACCCGCGTAAATCTCGACATGCTCGCCGGAGCTCGTGAAATCTACCACCAGATGGATTCACAGACAGACCCCGTAGAAATACTCGAAATCTCCACCCGCAACTTAGTCACCGGCAACACCGTCGATTACGAAGACTTCCTCTTCCGTGCAGACATGATCGCCAGCACAGGCAAATTGACGCTCATCTCGGATTATTCCGAGTTTTACAGACTCGTAGAATTCTTCAACACCTACACCCAAGCCCACATTGGCATCGTGCTCGGCACGCCCACGCTAAGCGAAATTCTGCAAGAAAAATACTACGCGCACCTCGACGGTGGCATCCTCGAATCGTTCGGTCGTCTATTTAAGAAAAACGTTCGACTCTACGTCTATCCTCGCCTCTCTCGCGAGACACAGCGCCTCGAAGGCATAGAGGACCTGTTGCAAGGCAATCCATCCGCTCCTTTGGTTCGATACTTGATTGCTCGAAAACAAATTGTCGAAATCCAAGTAAAACAGCCTGATCTGCTCCGGCTCAGTTCACGAGAAGTCGCCGAAAAAATCCAGCGCAACGACCCAGATTGGCCTCAATACGTGCCCGAAAGCGTGGCCGAGATTATTCGCAAACGCAAGGCTCATTCCTCTCTCTGCTCGTTCCAAGCCGAAAAAACCGCCTCGTCTGTCTAAACCTTAGATAGTGTAGCCCCCCACAAGCTCATCCCTTGTGAATTCGCTGGGCATTCTTCAGACACGCATCGAGCAAATATCAGCCTGCCTTCTGATCTTAGCTGCTAGCATCCGACACAGAAGGCTGGCTATACAGCGTTAAAGATTAAGGCCCTTCTGAAACGCTGTGAGCACAAAGACTAGACGCCTCCGCATAGTCCCCCTATGCAGATGGAGCAAAAAACGAGCATACTAAGCGAAACTTCTTATGTTTCTCAGCGAGGAGCACAGCAACTCAGTCGCGGTCCGGAAAGTTTTTCGGACTTGATTCAGAGTTATCAGGTGCAGCCGCTCCTGATCCAGGCACGCTGAGTAAAGGCACCCTCCGTTTGCCTCCGAGGCTCATATTCTCTTGACGTAAAAAAGTGTTTCGAAGGATCAGACAGCACAAATACTCAGCAAAGAGACAGCCAATTCTTATTGCACTGTATTGAGATGGATCAAGATATGTCTGCCTTCAACCCCTAACCTCGATCATTCTTGGACTCTTAAGATCATGGTATAGATTGGTGTCGGGCCGCTAGGAGCTTGCGCGCGTATCCTTGCACGATAAACCCCTTGCGGAAGTTGAACTACGCCGCTTAGATTGCCATCCGTGCTTATAGTCACCCCTTGAGGCAGTGTGCCTACTGCTTCGAATCGAATATTCGATGGATTGTGCGGCGTAGGCCACACCATGAGTTTTCTTGTGAAAGGAACGTTGCGCTTCACTCGCAATACGGAATTACCAAAGATGATGAATCGCCTGTTGTGATCTGGCGAAAGATTGGGGCTAGGATTGTTGCTGGAGTTGTTGCTCGGATTGGTAAGGGCAGGTGAGGAACCTGTTCCTGTCTGAGAGCCATTAGAGGGATTTGCATTACCATTGGTGTTGGTATTAGGAGGCGTCCCTCCACTTGGGGACGTCCCTCCACTTACAGCTTCACAGGCCCCCGTGGGAGTCAACATCATGACGTAGCCATCCGGCTCTACTCTAGTCGATTGCATCACACGCCGCGGTTGAAATGCATCAGCAGGCGGCTTGATTGGATCCCATGCCCAAGGTAAATCCCAGACTACGCCATAACCGACATTGCCCACCACATAGACTCGTTGATCTCGAACTGCCATATCCATGTGGTTAGGCCCTCCTTTCAGCATCCGCCCGTAAATCCGCTTTCCATCAGCATCAAAAACGTTTAACCACCGAAACCCCGCATCCTGCATACCTATCATCCGATGATCGTAAGGAGTGATTCCATTGCGCAAATCATTCAGTGCATTCACCGGTGTAGTATTCGGATC
>JANWVL010000162.1 GCA_025056655.1 Candidatus Methylacidiphilales bacterium | reverse complement strand
ATTATTGGTGATGAGATATCGAACAGACCATTGTGAAAGGTGGTCGAGGGTTTGTTGATCAAGGGGAGCTGTCCAATAGGCGTCGTAGTTTAATTCAGCACAGACCCTGTGGTTGTTACGATTAAGTAGAGCATCGAAGCCCCCGAAGCCGTCGACTGTGTATAGAGTGGGAAAAGAAAAGCCGTAGAGGATAGATGGATCGTATGCGGTGAGGATATTCCCGATGGGTTCGTATGTGAGGATTCGGCCATTTTTGAGGGTGTCAATAGGAATGAAAGAATTCCTTTGTGGTTTGGCATATTTGGTGAGGTTGTAGTCAATTCTAAAAAACATAAGCAGGATGAGGTTGATGGATAGAGCTGTGAATAGAAGCGTGGGCATGAGGGTGAGGAACGGTGTTTTGAGCTTCTCTATGCAAGGGAGTAGGAATAATGCGATAAGCGAGATGCCAAAGAAAATCGCATAGGGATAGATGCGTAACGGCCAGCGAAAGGTGCCGAATCCCGGGATTGAGTAAAAGTATCTATACCAGTCTGAAACAAGGAGGGTTGAGAGTAGGATGAGGATAAAGTATGGCCAGAGACGGCGCACATGTTGAGGAGATAGCACAAGGGCTAGAATTCCAAGGGGGACTAGTGGCCATGAGCAGGCGTGGAAAAGCATGGTTGAATCGACAGTTAAGAAGAAACGAGGTTTGAATTGACCAATTTGCGCCTGTAAGAATTCAGACCAGTTGACCGTGAAATGAAGGATTTCTTCTAATGGAAGTTTGCCTTCAGGCCTGAAAACGGACGATCGAGTGGCCTGATACAGGGGGATGAGGAGAGGTAATGCAATGATAAGCGATAGGACAAGAGCTAGTGTGAAATAAATAATTATGCTTTTGGGAGATGCATTGCGCGCTTTTTTGAAAAGGTAAGAGAATGTATATAGCGACGAGAAGACAAAAGTGTAGAAGAAGTTGGAAGCATTGCCTTGGAGTAGGCAAAGGCCTTGAATCAAAGAAAGGGTAAGAGTGTTGCGGAAGTTAGGTTTTTGAATCAGATGATGAGTGAAATAGAAAATGGCGGGTAAGTAAAGGGCGAGAGCCGAGACAAAATTCCACTGGCGGCTCATTAGGATAGTGTATGGAGAGAAAACCCAGCACAGGGGCAATAAGATACGGTAGATCGGAGGAAGAGATAGCGTTCCTAACCATTTACACATAAAAACAGACGCTAAGCAGAGATGAGCGATAACTACGAGGTCAATCGTGTGATAAAAATCACCTAAGATTTTTTCAGCTATGAAACTGGCAATATAGTGCAATGGGTAAAGGGTGCCTGGTTGTCCCTGAGCTAGATGGGGGACACCGCAATATTGATGAAAATTGAAGAGGGTAATTTCGTGATGTTCTGTAAGCGCGCGGTAATTATGGTAGTAGTGAGGGGTGAAAAGAGTAATGTTGTCGTCATGTAGAAAGTAGTTGAACTCAAATATTTGGAAAAGTATCAATATAATAAAGGTAATAGCAAATGATACGGTCGAGGGGCTCTTAATGGTAAAGTTTTTCATAAGTGAATAGGGAGGAATCTTCAGCGTGGAATGGCTATTCGGAAGAGTCTTAAAGTAAGGACGTGTGGAGCGTAACGCATCAGGGCAGCGATGAGACGGACGGTGCGTCCTGGTGTGCACAAGGGGCGGTTGTCGTGGAGTGCCTCGAGAGCTTGTTGAATTGAGGGAGAGAGAGGTTGGGTGAGCCAGTCTGGGGCGCGTCCGGCGTCGGGTGGGGCGTCGGGGCGTTGAGCGGCTTGACGAAATTCTGTAGGAATAGGACCGGGGGCGAAAAGAGAGACATGAATTCCTTGATGGGCTAGCTCTGCATGAAGGGCTAAAGTCAGTGAGTTAACGTAGGCTTTTGTGGCAGCGTAAAGGGCAAATGTAGGAAGTGGCATGTGGCCTGCAATAGAGCCGACGTTGAGGATGAAGCCTTTACGTTCTGCAAGCATTTTGGGGAGAAGGGCGTGGGTGAGGGAGAGGAGGGCAGTGGTGTTAACGTGGTGTTGTGCTAGGATACGTGCTGGCGGACAGGTGGCAAAAGTGCCGTAATCGCCTAAGCCAGCGTTATTGATGAGGATATGAGGCGATGTGTTGAGTTGGTGGAGGGCAGGGAGAACAGTGTGTTCAACAGAGTTAGGCAGAGAAAGGTCAGCTTGGATAACGGTGACGTTTAATGAGCTGTGGTGCTTTTCAAGGGTTTGCTTTATGGACTCCAGGCGGTTCCTGCGTCGGGCGATGAGGATGAGTTGGCGAGTGTGAGGGGCAAGCTGTCGTGCGAATTCTTCACCGAATCCGGATGAGGCACCAGTGATTAGTGCTGTTAGATTTTTGAAGCGTGGATAATCGGACATGGGAAGAAGAATATAGGACTGTGAGTTAATGCCAACGTGTTTTGCTCGATTGAGCAGGTTGAATTAAGTAATTGAAACGAGATGGGGCTTGCTAATGAGTGTATGAAGTCCCATTATATGAATATGTTAGAAAATACACTGTTTTGGATCGGTTTTGGGCTGCCCGGAGGACAGGAGTGGTGGCTGATTTTGTTTATCGCTGTGTTGCTCTTTGGGGCTAAGAAGATTCCTGAATTAGCTCGAGGATTAGGTCGAAGTATTGGAGAATTCAAAAAAGCACGGGATGAATTTGAAGCGGAGATCAAAAAAAGCGTAGAGGAGCTTGATAACGCTAAGAAAAATAAAGCTGAATCACAATCCTCCTCTGTAGTAACTCCAGAAGGGACCGTGAGACACGACGCTGACAGAGGGTAATCTAGCTTTTACATGGAAAGCCTTGAACTTTTAGCGGCTACATTGGGGTTATCAGCACTGAGCGGGATAAGCCTTTATTTGACTGTGTTTCTTACGGGTTTGCTGCTGAGTCAGGGGTGGATTACGTTATCACCTGGACTGGAAGCATTGGAGGTGCTCAGCAACCCACTGATTATCACTGTGGCAGGAGTGTTGTATTTTATTGAATTTTTCGCGGATAAGGTGCCTTGGGTGGATTCGCTGTGGGATGTGCTCCATTCTGCGATACGTCCGCTTGGAGCCGTGATCATAAGTCTCGCAGCCTTAGGGGATCTGCATCCGGTGGCACAGATACTAGCGGTCTTGATTTGTGGAGGGGTGGCGACTGTGACTCACTTAACTAAAGCTACTGGCAGATTGCTTACGAATATCGTGCCTGAGCCTGTATCTAAAATTGCCGTCAGTGTAGGTGAAGATGTGATGGTGGCAGGTGGAACGATTCTAGCGCTTACCCATCCTTTGCTGTTGTTTTTGATTTTGATACTTGTGATGACTGGGATTGTGTGGTTTGCGCCAAGACTGATTCGTATGGGGCGGGCGTATTTGACGTTTGTCTTTAATAAGCTTTCTGCTCGTGACGACCTACAGCCCAAACCTTTGGATAAGAATTATCCACCGGCTGTGTGGGAACGGATTGTGCAAGAATTCGGCCCGGGGGCGGAGATAGATTGGGCTTTGCGTGTATTCACAGGGAAGGGAACTGTCTGTGGGGCAAATCATCCTGGGTATATTGTAGGGCTTCGTAGTCCTGAATTTCTTTTCCTTTGGGTGCCTGCTCAGGCCAAATCGAAAATCTCGGCGATTCCTCTTGAAGGTCTTGAATTCAGGGTTCAAAGGGCTTTTCTTTTTGATGAGATCCAAGTCCTTTCAAGAGCAGAAGGCAGTGCTTCGGTTTATCGTGTAAGGAAAGGGGATTATCCGCAGTTGGTTATGCTAGAAAAGATATTATGTCCTCATTCTACAGGCTCAGGAGCAGAATTACAGACAACTTAAATTAGGGTTTCCGATACTATTATTTGGTGGCGCGTAGCCTAAAAAATCCGCGTTGGTTTGAGCCAATGGGGACGCGAGCTCTCACAGAACCGGCTACGGGGTGATTATTATCAAAGATAATCCCAGCGGTGCTCCAATTCTGAAGGTCAGAGGAAAATTCAGCCGTGACAGTTACGTTTGTAAGACCGATGTCAGGATTAGGAAGATATGTGATGGTGAAGAAGTCTTGTCCGTTTATATTTGTGATTGTGGGTTGAGGGAGGCTATCAGCATCGTATTTTTGAGGATCGAGATTAAACGCAAACTCCAGGAGGTTTGGGATTCCGTCGTTGTCGGGGTCTTGGGTGTTATTGGCAGCATTGCTGTCGTTTAGTCCGTTTAAGCCTTCCCAGCGTGCGGTCATTCCATCATTGTCGGCATCGATGGGGTCGGCCAAGCTTGGCTTGCTTCCGCTATTGTATATGTCGAAATGAAATGCGTTGCCGTGGCGAAGAAAGCCTTGCCATGTTTCGAAGAGGTTTTTAACGCCATCGCCATCAGAATCGCGATCTCCATCCCAATCTCCTACGTAGTAGGTTTGATGGTTTAACGGATTCAGGCGTGTCCAGTTCTCTCCGCTTTGCGGAACATTGTCGTAGTTCGTGTCTCCGGGCAGTTGTCCAGAGGGGCCTGGATTTGTGCCAGTACTGTAAAACGGAATTTCTGTATCATCGGGCAGGCCGTCACCGTCGGAGTCTGTAAGATTCTGTCCGTACAAGTTGTAGGTCACTTGGCGTGTGACTCGAGTTACTTTGTTGTTTGCATCCGTTACGACAGCTTCAAAGAAATGTGGTCCGTTTGTGAAAGCACCCCAGAGGCGATCTTCGACTCCGCCTGAGATGTAGCGCCCGTCAAAAATGTGAGTGACAATGCCGTTTGTGCCCGCCAAGCCCACCATTTCGTAGCCGTCCCAGTAAAGTTTGACGTTTGATACTCCTAGTGAGGTTGGAAGATGAAGCCGTGTGATGAAGAACGGCATTTTGAGAACCTCGCCCTCTTTGTGGTTGATTGCGACTGGGGGGCCATCGCGGACGACGGTGAAAGTGCGTGTCGTTGTGGATTGGTTAATGATACTACGTGGATTCCCCCAATCGGCTTCTGTAGCTTTTACAGTGATGGTGTGTGTGCCCGCTGGCAGACCAGATAAGCTGTATTTCCATAGCCCCCGGATGTAACGGTGAGCTGGACGAAACGGCCCGCCGTTTACGGAGACTTCGACAGTGTAAGCGGTGTAATCGGGGTTGTTGATTCGCACAATTGTATCACCTTGGATTGTTCCGTTTGCTGGTGGGTTTTCAATTTGAATACTTGGACCTGTACGATCGACATAGACAACTTTATAAAAAGTCTGGAATAATGGAGGAAGAGTGGAGGGACGCTGATTAAAGCAACGCGCTTGAATTAAGTGAAGTCCCTCGGGGATGTTGGATAAATCTGCCGTAAGTCTCCAATGGCCTGTGGAGAGTTGTGTTGCAGGCATGTAACCGGAGGAGATGATGTTGTTTCCACCGAATGGGTTGATGTTTGGATCGGGATTGAGGTCGCGACCTTGTCCCCAACGAATGATGACACTATCGACTGTGCCATCCGGTGGATTTGTGAAGTGCACGTCGATATTCACGGAGTTAGTCGTAATTCGGGGAATTTGTCTTGGCTTACTGGGAGCGTGGATTCCACCAGGCACAATCCAGTTGATCGTGCCAACTTGGTTATTGCCATTTAGGAAACGTATTGGCTCGCCGTTTGCATCAGCATTGCGAGGGGCATAATAGACCCATCCTTGTCCACCGGGGATTCCGGGTAAGTTACCAGGCACAGTGATGGTGACTTGTCCTCCGCTTACTGTTACGGTGTTAGGATTGTTGCCGCTATAGTCTTTGAGGACGGTGCCGTTTGGGAAAGCGGTTTGTAGCGTGCGGGTTTGAGGAGAACCAGAGTCGTTTAAAGCGACGAGCAAGAGGGCTTCTCCAGGATTCGGCGAATTGTTATTATTTAAGTCATCGTATCGTTCGAAAGCATAGAAATCGCCATCAGACCAGCGTTCCCATTGCTTTCCACGAGCAAATTGATTGCGAACGTAGACCATGTTGGTGATTCGGTTGTGGTAGTCACCAAGTGCTGCCCCATGTCCAGGCAAAACCCAAGTTTTGTTAGCATCCATATTTGTGATGTTGTTACCAGAAAAGTAGACAACGGATTTGCCTATATGTGTGAGGAGCCATGCGTGTGCTAAGTCATTTCGTGCAGGTGGCCCTTGATCATGGCTTTGGACAAAGCGGATTCCATTCAGTGGCCCAAGTCCATCGAAGCTGCCAAGAAGAGAAAGATTCCCACCGAATGCGGGATTTACAACACCGATTTTAAGCGGAAAATCTAGATGCAGCATTTGCGTGCCGAAATCCCAATAACCATACGTGCTTGTGCTGCCGGTAAAGATCTCAGAGAATACAAGGGCGCGGTTGCGACGGATGTCATTTGCATACATCTGAGAGAGATCATTGTTGAAGGGATATCCTCGTCGAGTCGCAAAGTTCCACTGAATATTGTGGTTAAAGCCATTTGAATTCCCTATCTGGCCGTAGAATTCACGAACAACATGCTTCGCAGCATCCAGTCGGGCTCCGTCGTAGTCCATAGCATAGCCAAGCCAATTCACCCATCGGATCAACATCTGACGAACGTTTTCAGATTCATAGCCGTTAAACTGAAAGAATGGATACTTGGAAGGCTGGCCTGGATGCCTAACAAATGGTGCAGGCTCTGGTGCAAAGAACGGCGGGTTATTGATAAAACGGTTATCCGGCTCCGTTTTGATATCGATTAAGCTGACAAGTTCTTCTTGGAACGTTAGTCCAAAGCCGTTCGATATATCGTCATAGCCTGTCATTCGGTTAGCACGTTTCCAACCACCGGGCTGAGATGAATCTTGCCACACATGGAAATCGTTGATCTTCATCCCAGGATAGGTGAAATGGTTGGGACCGTTTCCGTTGTGATTAAAAACAAGGTCAGGGTAGATCAAAATGTCGCATTGATGAGCATTATCCACAAACATCCGCAAACAACCTCGTGTGCCATAGCGCGTAGCAATGGTGCCTCGCTGGGGAATCTCGCCTAGATCAAAACGATCCCACAAACTATATCCGACGTTAGCCCATTTGAGCGTGCCAGCCACAGGAGACTTCGTAGGGGGCGGCGTCCAGATTGCACTGTAACCGGCCTCTGCGATCTCTGGCAGACGCCGATATATTTCCTCCCATTCGCTTTCAAAATAGTGCAGGATTGCTTCTGATCGGCCAATTTCTGTATTCATCCAGATCAAGGCGAAGGTCCAACTAAGAACAGATTTAATTCGTGTCATGGCTAAAAAACGGGTCTGATTTGCTAATATCCTACACAATTGCCTTATATGCAAATTAAATTCTAACGAATGCCTTCCCCGACATCTCCTCGTCAGGCGAAAATCTGAGCCAAATGAATTTGTTTTCCGTCTTCTTAAAACTAGCCTATCTAATCGATGGCACATGATTTTATCCGCGTCGAGGGGGCTAGAACGCACAACTTAAAGAACATCAGCCTCTCGATTCCTCATCACAAAATTACCGTGCTCACGGGCCCAAGCGGTTCAGGGAAATCCTCTCTTGCGTTTCACACCCTTTACGCCGAGGGACAACGCCGTTATGTCGAGACGTTTTCCCCATATACTCGTCAATTCCTAGACCGCATGCCCAAGCCCGACGTAGATCGCATCGAAGGCATTCCGCCAGCTATCGCTATCGAGCAGGCCAACGCCGTTAAAACTTCCCGAAGCACCGTCGGCACCATGACGGAAATCGCCGATTATCTAAAACTACTCTTTCCGCGGCTTGCAGTCTTGTATTCTGATGATGGTCAACAAAAAATTCACCCTTACACCCCTCGCGAGGCCTGGGATGAGCTTTGCAAAGCATGGCCTGAAAGAGACTGCATTGTTGTCTTCGAAGTAAAATTTCCTCGACACACCCCATTATCTGAAGCTTTGTCATTTGTTCAAACGCAAGGCTTCACTCGAGTGTGGCTCGATCATGCAGTAGTCCGAATTGAAGAACTTCTCCAAGACGCCTCAAATCTGAATACAACGCTCCACACCCTCCCAGTCGTTCTCGATCGTCTTCGAGTCGCAGCTGAAAATACCTCACGCGCAGTCGAAGCCATCGAGATGGCCTATCACTACGGCCAAGAGACAGTGATTTTCCTTTCCTACGACGCCACAAGTCGGCGCGTAGGGGCTGAAAAACGTTTTACCTCACAATGGCGCGATCCCTACACAGGGAAATCATACCGCGCCCCCACGCCTGAACAATTCACCTTCAATCACCCCATCGGTGCTTGTCCGCGATGTCACGGCTTCGGTCGAGTCATTGAAATCGACTACAACCTTGCCCTCCCCGATCGATCCCTCTCGATTCGACAAGGCGTCGTCAAACCCTTCCGCGGCGAGCAAGGCGCTGAGTGGCAACGCGAGCTGCTTCGTTTCTGCCAAGCACATCGCATCGATGTGGATGCACCGTTCAACAGCCTCCCGCAAGAAGTTCAAAATCTAATTCTCTTTGGTCAAACCGATTCTCATACCGGCTCCAGCCACGCACAGCCCAAATCCATGCCATCGTGGCCCGGAGTTGCAGGTTATTTCCGTTGGCTAGAAACAAAAACTTACAAAATGCACGTTCGCGTCCTACTCTCGCGCTACCGTGCTTATCTCACCTGCCCGGAATGCAAAGGAGACCGATTCGCTCGTGAGACGCTACAATACAAGCTAAATCACCCCACGACGCCACTTACCATCGCCGAAATTAACGCTCTACCTCTTCACCAAGCCCTTCATTATTTTGAGACTCTGTCTCATACAGCTTTGGACGAAGTGTCCCTGCGGTTGACGCAAGAAATCATCACCCGTCTTCGTTATCTCAACCACATCGGTCTCGGCTACCTGCACCTCAACCGCGCATCCCGCACGCTCTCCGGAGGCGAAATCCAACGCGTCAATCTCACCGTTTGCCTCGGCAACTCCCTCGTCAACACCCTCTTCGTTCTCGACGAGCCTACAATCGGTCTGCATCCCCACGATAACGACCGGCTCATCAGCGCTATGCGTCTTCTCCGCGATCGCGGCAATACACTGCTTGTCGTTGAGCACGATGAAATGGTCATCACGTCTGCTGACCACCTCATCGAGATCGGCCCAGGAAGCGGCTTAGAAGGCGGCCAAATCGTCGCGCAAGGCACGCCGTCTGAAATTTTAGCCGACCCTCGCACTCTTACAGCTCAATGGCTCCGATCCGATCGCGCCCCTACACCGCTCTCCACCACAACTGATGCGCCTCCATCGGATTACATCCGTATTCTCCAAGCTCATGCCAACAATCTCAAACACATCAACGTCGATATCCCGTTGGCTCGTTTTGTCGCGGTCACAGGCGTCAGCGGGTCAGGCAAAAGCACTCTCATTCACGAAGTCCTCGTCAAAAACATAAACCGAGTTCGTTCCGGCATCAGCCAAGCTTATGAAGGATGCGAGGCCCTACACGGAGCAGAGAAAATCCAAGATCTCATCATCGTCGATCAATCCCCTCTCACCAAGACTCCACGCTCGAATCCCGTCATCTACAGTGGAGCCTACGAAGCCATACGTCAGCTATTTGCAAGCACCGATGAAGCGATCCGCCGCGGCCTAGATGCCTCCTCGTTCAGCTTTAATAGCGACTCCGGAAGATGTCCGCACTGCCAAGGCGCCGGATATGAACGTGTGACCATGCAATTCCTCGCCGACGTCTGGATTCAATGCCCAGTCTGCAACGGTCGCCGATTTCAAAATCACATCCTGCAAGTAGAATATCGTGGACGAACAATTGATCAAATCCTCGACTTTACCGTTGATCAATCAATCGACTTCTTTTCAAAAACAATCCGCACGCCTCTCTCATCCCACCATTCCAATCCTCAATCTCTTCCTCGTGAACGTCTGCTCAGACAAAAAATAGTTCAAGCCTTGACAGCTCTAGCAGAAGTCGGCCTCGGCTATCTGAAGCTTGGACAGCCCCTCAACCAACTATCTGGCGGCGAAGCCCAACGTCTCAAACTCATGAGCCACATGTCGGGCATAACTTCACCACAAGATGACTCAAGCGAATCCGACGAAGACGAGATAACTGAGAACAGCCAGCCTTCTAACTCCGAAGCCTTAGATTCTCGCTCGACTGATCACAATTCCTTATCCCAAGCCCGTCACAAGCTTCTTATTCTCGATGAGCCAACTACCGGCCTACACTTCCGCGAAGTGCAACTTCTTATTCAAGTCCTACGCAAGCTCGTCAATCAAGGTTACAGCCTCATCGTTATCGAACATCAACTCGACCTCATACAATCCGCAGACTGGATCATAGACCTCGGCCCTGGCGCTGGCGAACACGGCGGAGAGATCGTCGCCTGCGGCACACCCTATGACATAGCAAACCATCCGCAAAGTCTCACCGGCCGCTATCTCTCACAACGTCTTAATAAGAAATCCAGCCCGATCACTCTGACTGCTCCTATTCAGCTCGAAAATCATATCAATGAAGAGCCTTCCAACTCTGCGGCGCGGAAGGCAATCATTTTACGCGGAGCGAGGGAACACAATCTCAAAAATATCAACACACAATTCGAGCTAGGAAAATTTCACGTCATCACAGGCCTGAGCGGCTCAGGTAAATCTACCTTGGCTTTTGACATCCTTTTCGCAGAAGGCCAACGCCGTTATCTCGACAGCTTAAACGTCTATGCGCGTCAATTCGTCGAACAGCTTTCCAAGCCCGATGTGGATCAGATCACAGGTTTGCCGCCCTCCGTAGCAATCGAGCAGCGCCGCTCTCGTGGCGGAGCTAAAAGCACAGTGGCTACAGTGACGGAGATTTATCATTTCCTGCGTCTTCTTTATGCAAAGCTCGGCGTCCCCCATGATCCAGACAATGGAGAGCCTGCCCAAAAAATAAATCCTGACGCACTCGTTGAAAAAATCCTTTCAGAGATCAAAAAGAAAAAAGAGCTCACCATTCTTGCGCCCATTATCAAAAGCAGAAAAGGCTACCATGCAGATGTGGCACAATGGGCGATGCGAAATCAATATCCCTATCTCCGAATCGATGGCAAATGGATCAAGCCGACGCATTTCAAAAAACTCGACCGCTATGTTGAGCATACGATTGACGTCGTGCTCGGCAACGTTTCCTCAAAAAAGACACGCATCGAAAACGAAAAATGCCTCCGGGAAGGTCTGTTAATCGGCAACGGCACGATCTACACCCTTGATAATCAAAAAAACGAAACGATTTACAGTCGCCATTGGTATTGCCCAACGAGTGGGCGCTCCTTCGATGAGCCTGACCCGCGCTGGTTTTCGTTTAATAGTCCACACGGATGGTGTCCAACATGCGAAGGGCACGGTGTCGTAGGTGCTGAAGAACTAGAACGTGAGATTCAAGGGGAAGAGATTAGGCATGAATTGGTTCAAACTTGCCCGACCTGCAGCGGAGAGAGATTGAATGCGATAGCTCGCGCTGTCCGACTTCCTTATGGAAAATGGGGTCAGCGAGAAAGAACTTCGCTACGCAAGGGAAAACAAAAAACACAGGAGAGTTGCGGTCCGCGATTGCCCGAGTTGATGAGACTGCCGCTTACAGAGTTGCAAGCGTATCTTCAGACTATCTCTCTCAAAGGACGCGATGCTCGCATTGCTGCAGATTTATTGAAAGAGATTCATCAACGGCTGAATTTTCTCTGCGAGGTAGGATTAGACTATCTCACCCTTG
>JANWVL010000161.1 GCA_025056655.1 Candidatus Methylacidiphilales bacterium | reverse complement strand
GCGATCTCGACTATTCATGAAAAGATCCTCTCTTGAACGACCGGTGAGTTCGCTACAATCAACCATGACCAGAATGGAGTCAGCTATGTAGCTTAGACCAACTTTCCCACGACGGAAGAAGTCTGCCGATACGCTCGCATGGGTCTGTCCATTTACGATGAAAATGATTCCCTCGCTTCTCCGATAGGTTGTCGCTTTGCCCTTCTTAAAGGCATAGACGATAACTTTCATCTTTTCACCTTGGACGACAAGATGCGCAGTCGTAGGGAATCCCTCTTCAAGGTTTTCGCCCCTGTCATCTTCTAACCTAACCCCAAGGCCAGTTAGTGTTGTATCGAAGCTGCCTTCATGGCCTCTATAGCTAGTGCGGCATTCGTGAAGGCGGATAGGTAGCGCAATATATGGTAGAAGCAAATCTAGACGGCTTAGTAATCCATCTTTAAGCAAAATGTGCGTGCTGCTAAATCCTGCAGCTGAGTATTCATAAAGCTTAATGAGAGTGCCATGCTTAGTCTTTCTTACATAAGGTATGCGCCCATCGGGAAGAAGTGGTAGCTCATCACAGGCAAAACGGAGAACTCCACCTTGGCGCGGTTTCAAATCCGCCTCTATTGGCGCTAAGTAGGTATAGACGGAACTGCGACGAGAGCCGTCTGGATCTTCTCGTCTTACCAAAGTGAAGCCCCACTTATCGAATGAGGCGTCATCTGGCGATCTTGGTCTCAGTTTAGGGTTACGCTTCGTCACGATAAGCTGCAGGCCGTGTTCTCCACAAAACTGAAGCACGCCTGTTCCGCCCATATTAAATTTGCCTTGGACAAACGGTATCTTCAACTTGTTCCCTCTATCTAGCGAAAGAAACGTATGCGGCATATCGTCTGGCGTTTGGCCCTCTCCACAATCACAGATCGACAGGCACATCTTCCCTTCGCGCGCAGATGCGCCTGTAGCCGCAACAGTGATGCCTTCAGCGACAGAGCGTCTTTTAGAGTCGGGCCAATTTTTGATGTGTCCTGAGTAAGGATCTGAGGGACTCCTACCTTCAAAGAAGATATTAACTGCTTCCCTTATACTCTTAGGAGCATGCGGACCCTCTGGATCAATTCCACGCTCGTAGCACTCGTTCATCAGGCGCGCATCTACGGCGTTGATAATCTTTTCGACAAGAGCTGCATCAGGGCGACTCTGCTGGTTGCCGATCGCGTTGAAATTACTTTCGCGGTCACCATAGTATCGCCATAGTCTGTTGTCATCCCACAGGGGGAGTAAATAAAATTGGATACATGAAGTGTCCAAGATGCCAAAGCGAATCGGTGGTCAAACGAGGCAAGAATCACAGCGGCAGCCAGCGCTACCTGTGCAAGGCCTGCAATCGTCATTTCACCCCTCAGCCCAACCCAAT
>JANWVL010000160.1 GCA_025056655.1 Candidatus Methylacidiphilales bacterium | reverse complement strand
GAGATTTTTCCAGAATGGGCAACTCTATTACAATCACACGATGACGCGGTTTTGGTATACGGGGCGGGAGATGTTAGGGAATGAGTATGGCGGGATAGGAGCAGGGCTTTACGATTACCGCAACCGCATCTATAGCACGGTTCACGGCCGCTTTATGCAACCGGATCCGATAGGGTTTGATGCTAAGGATGTGAATTGGAATAGGTATGTGTTTAATTCACCTGTAAATTATACAGATCCTGATGGAATGATAGTTAATATACTATTAGGCGCAGTAGCTGGGGTAATTGCAACAGAAATATGGAATAATATAAAATACGACTGTCAATTAATAAAGGAAGAGTTATCTGATGATAAGTGCAGGAGGTATTGCGACTATATATGCACCAGAGACGGCTATCACTATACGTCGGCATATAGGTCAGTCGATGCCAAGAAGCGTTGCCCGAAAATATATTTTCCATGAAGAAGTCATTGCTTATATTTTTAATTTCATTTGTATTATCTTCGGGGATTTATAGTTTTATAAAGAGAGAGCTTTGGTTTATATGGGATCAAAAGAATAAGGTAGTAGTATTGATGGATCCTCGAATGAGTGAGGATGAATTTAGAGAGTTAATCTTTCGAGATGCGGATCATAAGGATACGGAGAGGAATGAAGAATATGTGAAGATAGTAGAATTAGGGCTAAAGAATGGTGGAGTGACGTTTAGTTATGAATCTACAAACGGAGGTATGGTTATGCGTTTTGGTAGAGGATATACAGATGAAGAGCAGGAATATGTAGTGAGGCATTATCTTAGTCGGTTGAGGGGTAAAAATTCTGGTAGAGAATTCTTTATAATCAAACCTAGTGACCAATTGTATATTAAATAAGAGGAAAAGGGGACGTGGTAGGTAAAATATTGACATAAATTTAATTATGATGTAATTAACACACAATGCCGCGCGAAGCAAGAACATATTTTCAATCCCTTACCTTTCATCTTATCAATCGAGGCATTAATCGCTCCGCCCTATTTCATGCGAAAGATGATTACGCCTTCTTCGTGCAACTTCTTGCAGAATGGAACGTCCCCTTTTTTCAAACAATCCGGATCATGCAAGATGACAAAGTGCAAAGTATAATAGAAAATCGAGCACAAAAAGTAGCAGCAGCAGCCCTATCGCTGAATCAACCGCGGAATTTGTTTATCGATGCCACATGCAATCGCATCTACATCAGCACCTCCGGCCGCTTTCTGCAGCCGGATTCCATCGTCTTCGATGCCGGCGATATGAATGGGTATAGATATGTGGGGAATATGCCGTTGAATTATAAAGATTCACATGGTTTGCGGAAGACATATCAGAATCAAGACAGGGCAGGAAAAGCAGGCTCAAAATTTTTCTGATGCTGATTATAATTATTCAGAAGGTTATCAAAAGTATGGTTATGTAGGAAGAGACAAGCCTAATCATGGTGGAAAACAATCTGAAGATCAGCTTCAAACAGATCATTATGACTATAAAAATAACACAACAAACTATAATATATAAATCGATAAAACATCGGAAATTTTACATTTTATTATTGATGCTATTGCTAGCATCTATATCGAATAGTTTAGTTTCAGGCATAAGAAATAGTCGATTAGATAGATATCTTAAAACTTTAAAAATGCATGAGAATGATGAGCACAATAGATATAATTGGAGCGTGAATGTATTTGTTACTGGTTTTCCTCCATATAGATTAGAATTTGATGATATTAATAGAGTCATATATTCTTATCAATTTAGCGGAATTTGTGGATATTGGGTTGGGGATGTTCTTGCAGTTAAGAAAATCAGACGTAAAGACTATGATTTTTTTAGGGAAAAATATTCAGAACTTCTTAATCTGAGTAGATCTATAACGTGTAACGATACCATGAGTTTAGATGGGAGCACTTATATATTTACGAATTATGAACACGAGTTGAATGAAGTTAATAACTCTCAAAAGATTCATCTTACCGATAGTTGCATAATTAAAAAACCTGAACTTAAAAAATGCGTTGAATATATAATAAGTGTATTTGAACCTATCCATATTTTAGATGGTGAACAATTATCTATATACGATAGATATTATAGATCAATAATTATTGACAAGAAAAACCGTAATTATAGAACTAAGTTTTAAGCAAGCGGATATTAAGTTCATTATTTTATCGAATAGCCTTGCAAATAACGTGGGATTTGGTATAGTGGAGATAACAAGATGTTAAATGTGCAAGAAAACTACAGCCCCAGTAGTAGGAGGTATTGTGAAGTAGTGATGAAGGATAGTTGTTTGCACGAGAGAGTTCCTCTGAGATTCATACACGGCCGCTTCCTCCAACCGGATCCGATTGGCTTTGATGCTGGAGATGTGAATTGGTATAGATATGTGGGGAATGAGCCTACGAATTGGATAGATCCAGATGGTAAGGTTTGGAGTTGGGCTGCTACAGCAGCAGGTGCAGCTAGTGGATTTATGTATGGGCTGGGTAGGCAAACAATTAATGCAGCTTTTGGGAAGGGGTTTAGCTGGAAAGAGGTTGGAGCAGCGACAGTAGGAGGAGCAGTGTTAGGAGCGATAACTGGATTGGCATCGGGCGATCCTAGTGCTGCTCTAGTAGCAGCGGGAATTACCGGTGGGCTATTAGGAGGGGCAGGAGAAGGGCTGTTAGCAAACATGGGGGATAATCCAAGACGGAGTGGTGGAGGGGGGAGATGGTAGTAGTGATGAAGGGGGAAGGAGTGGAAAGAAAGATGATTATAATAAAGACACAGACGAGGATGGGGTGCTCGACAGACTGGATCGATATCCTAAAGATCCAAAATGTTGGTAGCGTTTTATGATTAAATTTTTTATATATCTACTAGCGGTGATTATATTTGTATGTATCACTACTTTAATTATCGAAAACCAGGATCTTAGGATGTTTATAAATCTAGGATTTATAATTGGTTTAGCGAGTTACATGTTCAAGTGAGAACAAGATGCGAGGTAGAATAAAAGGGCTTGTTAAATAAGATATAAAAGTTTTTTTAGGTGTGAATGAGGAAATATTTTGTAAGCTACGAGAGTATATGTGAGGTGAATAGATTGTAGAACAAGTATTGCCCAGGAAGAGATATGACAAGATCGCTATAGAATGGGATAGGGTTGAGAATATGGTATATGGGGCGAGAGATGTTGGTGAATGAGTATGGGGGGATAGGAGCAGGGCTTTACGATTTGCTTCCCAAGCCTATACAGAGTGCGGCCTCTGGCTCGAAGGAAGGTTCGCCGTTACTGGCTAAGTATTACCGCAACCGCATCTATAGCACGGTCCACGGCCGCTTCCTGCAACCGGATCCGATAGGGTTTGAG
>JANWVL010000159.1 GCA_025056655.1 Candidatus Methylacidiphilales bacterium | reverse complement strand
TTGAGCTGCTTTGACCCTCTCATCTTTGTTGTTCGAATTCCAAATGTTGTCTCCTCCCCATCTAAACTCTTCTCCTGCATTAACTCCATCCCATACATCATTTACCCCCTGAGACCTTAATTCATTGGCTAGACTACTATTGACATTTATCCATTCTGCTGATTTGTCATAAGTCCCATGAAGAATAATGGTTAATCTCCCACTCGGATCCACGCCATTCACCGGATCATTATTCGCATAACTGTAAAGACTCATATCCGAGGCGTGGCCGAGGGGATCGGCAGAGACGAAGCGGGCGGTGGGATAATGATACAGCCTTGCGCCCATGTGAATCACATCGCCTTCCGTGCGATAGCCGCGCCAGCCGCTGGCTTCATGCAAGCCCACACCCTCCCCAAGCCGCTTCTTTACCGACTCGCGGGATGGGACATAATAGAGATAGTATATTTCCATCATGTTAAACTTCCCGTTTACTTATTCATATTGTTGGGTGACTTATTTATTGAAAAAATTTATTATTGTATCAATTGTCCCATCTTTTTTTGTTAAAGAATAAAGCCATCCATAAATATCCGCTAATACAAAAATAATTATAAAAACAAAAGGGGAAATACAAAATAATTTATCGATCAAGGTTAGCTTCCCCCGTTTAATGAACATAAAAATTAAGGCGATTATAGAAATGACGACACTCAGCAAAAAAATATATATGAAATTATTTAAATCATTTTTAAGTGCTTCAAAGCTGTTGTTGTTTCTATGAAAGCGACTATAATCATCAATCACATGCATCATCCAAATTAAAATTGATACAATAAAAAACATGAATGATTTGTTTATTTTCATTTTCCAAATTTCTTACTTTCGTTGTGATTATAGTTAAACATATTTCCACTGTTCACGTTTATAGAATTGTAAACATCATATCGTATATGCGCCTGACCAGCACCTCCTACGTCCGCATGATTTCCGCTAAAATATTGTATAGAACCAATATTTGATGGGATTGTTTTATTATCAAGAGATCTACCAACTATATCATACCATGATGCTTGATTTATTTGCGTTCCTATATAGGCATAACTTGACTCTACATTAGGTGGAATCGTCTGAGGATAAAGTCTATTAGCTGCATGACCAAACATCGCATACACAGGATCAATCATATGCATTTGGGTGATAATCTTCTCATTACTGTATGGAGGCACTAAATATGCATTGGGCACCACTTTGATATGACTCATTGCGCCTAGATTGTCTGTGTAATCTGGTTCCATCTTTGTCCATCTAGTTAATTATCTA
>JANWVL010000158.1 GCA_025056655.1 Candidatus Methylacidiphilales bacterium | reverse complement strand
CGAAAACGAAACGCTCACGATCGATCTTTTACGGCAAGGACAACCGCTTACCTTGCAAGTCACGCCTGAGCGTCACAGCACTCAATTTTGGGAGCGGCGCGGCCTTCGCTACATCGGGATTTCTCCCGCGATCAGCTTGATTATTTATGAGGTGAAACCTGGCACCCTCGCCGCAGAGCTGGGCTTACAGCCAGGCGATTGGCTTATCGGCTTGGATCATACGAGCCCGCCATTGAGCGTTCCGGAGCTTATCGATCGCTTCAAAAAAATCAAAAACGAAAATCGCCCCTTTCACCTTACCTTTCGTCGTGGAGATTCCACGTTTTTTGACCACGTTATTCAGCCTGACGCTCTTAATCCTGATGATCCTGCGCCCTTGGGGATACTTTGGAATTTTGGAGGTCGCGTCACGCTGGATCACACCGATCCGATTACCCAAATTCGTCTTAGCATTGAAAGCATGGTCAACACGATCGGCGCGCTTATCTCGCCGCGCTCTGAGATCAATCTTCAACACATGTCTGGCCCCGTCGGCATCCTCAACATCTACCATCGCCTGTTCCAATCCGAGGATGGCTGGCGTCTGGCGATCTGGTTTTCTGTCATTCTCAACGTCAATCTAGCCCTTCTCAATCTCATTCCGCTGCCGGTGCTGGACGGCGGCCACATCCTCATGGCGTTGATTGAAAAAATGATACGCCGCAGCCTTCCCTACTCCTTGTTGGAGAAAATTACAACGGCTTGCGCCATCGTGCTCATCGCTTTCATGCTCTACGTCACCTTTTATGACATCCAAGATCTTCCGTTCATGCCCAAATCTCAACCTCCTGCTGTAACGGAGAAAATCGTCACGCCAGCTCCAGAAGCCGCTTCGGAGCCGGCTCCAGAGCCTTCCTCTCCTGCGGCTGAGCCACAGCGATAAGTCATGAGGAAACTGATTCGTCGTCTTCGTGCTCGTCCTTTCATTGCGTTATATCTTCTTGCGACTCCTGTGCTTGGAGTGCTGGGGTTGCTCTTCAGTCCAAGCAAGGAAGTTTATCCTTTCTTTTCGTGGTTTCTTTTTGCCCTCACGCCTGGGCCTCAGACGGTCTATTCTCTGGAAATTTTAGAGTCGCGACATGAGCCGCTGCCTTCCCCGCTAGCATATACGGAGGCTGCTGGATGGGTTCCCACGCCGCATGCCATTGCGGTGCGGGAACTGACCCGCCGCTTGGCGCTCGCTGTCAAAAACGGCGATGCCGAAACCGCCGCTCGTGCGCGCCGTATTCTTGAACGGCATCACCTTTATCCCGGCTCGGTCTATGCCGTAGTAGAGTCGTTCCGAGATCCTTTGGTCGAATGGCGCGAAGGCAAGCGCACGGCTTCAGAGCGAATTGCTGTATTTCGATCAGAAACCTCCATACATTAGTTTATTCTAAAAAAAATTAATATATATGAACATTTCGCGCATACGAAATATCATCCTAGATTGGTCGGGCACGCTCGTTAATGATTTTCCTCCTGTGCTTGAGGCTACGAACGAAATTTTTCGGCAATACAATAAGCCTCCTATGTCGGAGGAAGAGTTTCGTGAAAAATTCTTCCTTCCGTTTCCTGAGTTTTACAAGCGTTACTTACCTGAGGCAACGATGGTGCAGCTTGATCATTATTATCACAGTGCTTTTAAGCTGCTTCAGGAAAACATTCCGCTTCTTGAGCATGCGCGGTCTTTTCTCGATTTTTGCCAGGCACGCGGCTATCGTCTTTTTTTGCTCTCGACGATTCATGCGGAACATTGGGAGGTGCAATCTGCGCGGCTGAATGTGCGGCATTATTTCACGCAGGCTTACGTTCAGGCGATTGATAAACGGAAGACGATCTTGCATTTGCTGGCGGAGCATGATCTTGACCCGGCTGAGACGATGTTTGTCGGGGATATGGTGCATGATATTGAGACGGCGCATCATGGGGGTGTGCTTTCTTGCGCGGTTCTTACGGGCTACGATTCATTGGAGAAATTAAAGAAAGCGGAGCCGCATTTTATATTTCGGCATCTTGGGCATTTGCAGGATTTCTTGATGCGCCATGCGGAAGAGGTGACGCCGTCCTATGCTCCGACGGCGACGGTGGGGGCGTTGGTTTTTGATGAGGCGGGTGATGTTTTAATGATTCGCACTTATAAGTGGTCTCATAAGTGGGGGATTCCTGGAGGAAAAATAAGAACGCACGAGAAGGCGGAAGAGGCTTTGAAGCGAGAGGTGCTGGAGGAGACGGGGCTTTCGATTGGTGATATTCGTTTTGTGCTTTATCAGGATTGCATTTGCTCTACGGAATTTTATAAGCCGGCGCATTTTGTGCTTTTGAATTACACAGCGCGTGTTGCGGGGCGGCAGCCGTCGGTGCAGTTGAATGAAGAAGCGGATCAGTATGTCTGGGTGGCTCCTGGTGAGGCGTATTCGCTAGACTTAAATACGCCTACGCGGATTCTTCTGGATTATGTGTTGTCGCAAAAGAGGTTTTGAGGCTGATTTTTCGGGTTTTGGCGGGGCTTGGAGTTAGAAGGCTGGCTGTAAAAGGTTATACGTTGTTGCTCTTGAGGGATTGGAGGTATTGGTGGAGGGTCTCTGCGAGGGCGCGGCCGATGCCGGGGACGGTTGCGATTTCTTCAACGGAAGCAGTTTTGAGTCGCTCGATGGAGCCGAAGTGAGCGAGGAGGCGAGTGCGTCGTGTGAGGGAGATGCCGGGGCAGTCGTCGAGGATGCTTTCTTTAATGCGGCGGTTGAGGAGGAGTTGGTGGTAGGTGTTGGCGACGCGGTGGGCTTCGTCGCGGATGCGTTGGAGCATGCGGAGGGCGCCGGAGTGTGGATCTAGGCGAAGGGGCTCGGGTTGGTCAGGGAGGTGGATGGTTTCTTCTTCTTTGGCGAGGCCGATGATGGGGATGTGGTGGAGGCCGAGGGCGTGGAGCTCGGCTCGGGCGGCGTTGAGTTGGCCTTTGCCGCCGTCGACGATGATGAGGGCCGGGAGTTTTTCGCTGAGGCGGATGAGGCGGGTGTAGCGGCGGCGGACGACTTCGGCGATGCAGGCGAAGTCGTCTTGGCCTTCGACGGTGCGGATGCGGTAGCGGCGGTAGGCGGAGGGGTTGGGTTTTCCGTTACGGAAGGAGACCATGGAGGCGACTTTGTGGAGGTCGGAGATGTTGGAGATGTCGAAGCATTCCATGAGGTGGGGGGGAGCGGGTAGGTGAAGGGTGTGGGCGAGGTCTTCGAGGTCGCGGGCGGGGTCGATGGCGACGACGAATTGTTTGACGAAGCGGCGCTGCGGGGTGGTGGTGCGCTCGAGGTCTTGGAGGAGGTCGCGGAGTTGGGCGGCTTTTTCGAATTGCATTTCGGCGGCGGCTTTTTCCATTTCGACGCGGAGGCGGGCACGCATTTCTTGGGTGTGGCCTTCGAGGAAGTCGCAGGCTTGCTGGACGCGCATTTTGTAGGCTTCGGGGGAGATTTTGCCGATGCATGGGGCGGAGCAGTTTTTGATGACGTGGTCGAGGCAGTGGCGGTAGTCGGCTTCGGTGGGGGTGGCGGGATGGCAGGAGCGCAGGCCGAAGAGTTTTTTCATGAGGTTGAGGGTGGAGCGGAGGGCGCTGGAGTGGGGAAAGGGGCCGAAGTAGCGGCAGCCGTCGTCGCGGCGGAGGCGGGTGAGTTGGAAGCGGGGGAAGGGGTCGGCGAGGTTGACGCGGACGAGGAGGAAACGTTTATCGTCGCGGAAACTGATGTTGTAGCGGGGACGGAATTGTTTGATGAGTTTGCCTTCGAGGAGGAGGGCTTCTGGCTCGGAGCGGACGGTGTGGAATTCGAGGTCGTGGATGGCTTCGATGAGGGCGCGGGTTTTGAGGTCAGCTGTGGCACGGCGGGAGGAGTGGAAGTATTGGTGGACGCGTTTGTAGAGGTCGCGGGCTTTGCCGACGTAGATGACGCGGTGGAAACGATCTTTGAAGAGGTAGATGCCTGGGCGGTGGGGGAGGAGGGAGAGTTTTTCTTTGAGGTGTGGGGGTAGTTTTTGATCCCCGTTCATAGCGAAAGTATATAGGGTTGAGATAGAGGTTCAAACTAGAGTTGAAGTTGGCAAGAGTGTCACGATTTATAGGAGACAATGGGGGTCTTAGTGTATGCAGAAAATAACCGCTAACGTCATTTTGTTCACAGAAAAATATAGAAAAATTTATCATTTTTCTATTGACAATGGCGCGTGTGGCGTGGTAGTTGTATTCTCGTAAACCTTAATTAAAAACTATGAGAAAGCAAAATTCAAAATTCTGAAATCAATCTGAAGGTAAGAAAATCAGCGATGTTATTTGGGACGGCTTTGGTGCTGAGCATGACAATGGGAGTGAATGCAGTGGCAAGCAATTTTCAGGTTCCGCGTCCAGTGGATCCTAATATAAGCCAAGGGCCGGGGAATCCACCGACTCTGCAACTGGATTATTGTCGGGCGACATATATCAGCTCCGTGCCGTGGGAGAATGTGGTGGCGGTTGAGTTGGACAAAGACGGAAACGTATTAGTGGTGGGGCGGGGAGGAAATTTGGGGACATCTGGAACTTATATGCCTGAGCCGGTGGATATCGGGAGCTATTTTGTAATGAAATTATCGCCTGATCTCAAGCGGCGTCTATGGACAACGTATTTTGCGACTTCTAGCGGCAAAACCTTTATCCGAGCTATAGCTACAGACAGCAGTAGTGACGTGTATATTGGAGGGGTGACATTATTGAATGGGAAGGACTACACGGGAGGGTTTGTGGCGAAATTATCTGGACAGACGGGTAATTTATTATGGGGCTCGCCCAATCCGACATATGGAAGCGATTATTTGGGCTCGAGTGTGAATGATATCGCCGTAGATAAGAATAATCGGATCTACGTGACGGGTCGTAAGCCTGGCAATATTCCAGCATTTACTAGTGCTGATCCTCAGAAACCTGTTTATCCGAACTCGGTAGCCTACGTAGATATTTATAACTCTGATGGCTCTAAGATTGTGGATTCGAGTGCACAAGGTGGGATAGTGATTGGCAATGTGAATGCTAGCCCATGCACGAATTGCTCAAGTGGGACAACGGAGACCCATACTGAGGGCTATCGGCTTGAGGTGGGAGACGACGGGGCTGTGCATCTTTTGGG
>JANWVL010000157.1 GCA_025056655.1 Candidatus Methylacidiphilales bacterium | reverse complement strand
TCTCAGCCTCATCCAATCCAACCTCAACCAACCTGTCAACAACACCAACTTCCGCTACGACATCAACACCGACGGCTCCATCACCGCCGCCGACTTCGCCCTCACCCAAAGCAACGTAGGCGGTTCCGCACCGCAGTAAATTTCCCATTAATTTTCTCTTCCAATCCCAACAAAGGCCTGGATCTCCACAGTCCAAGGCCTTTTCCTTTCAAAAAAACGTATTTCTTTTCATCCTTGAGAATCCAAATCTTTGGGGGTAAATCGCCCCTCTACATGCGTCTCCAATCCATCGAACTAATCGGCTTCAAATCTTTTGCCGATAAAACCCACCTCGAGTTCCCCCGAGGAATCACAGCCATAGTCGGCCCCAACGGCTGCGGCAAAAGCAACATCCTCGACGCCATCCGATGGTGCTTAGGAGAACAATCCGCCAAAGCCCTGCGCGGCCAGTCTATGCCCGACATCATCTTTTCTGGCACCGACTCCCGCCCCGCCCACAGCCTCGCAGAAGTCTCCCTCACCTTTACTGACTGTGAGCCGACCTTGCATGGTTCGTTTCACGAAATCCGCGTCACACGCCGTCTCTTCCGAGACGGCTCATCAGAATACGAAATTAATCGCTCCCCTTGCCGCCTACGCGACATTCATCAACTCTTCATGGACACCGGCATCGGCCGAGTTGCCTACTCCATCATGGAGCAAGGCAAAATAACCCACCTCATCCAAGCCAAACCTGAAGAACGCCGCATCGTCTTTGAAGAAGCAGCCGGTATTACAAAATACAAAACCCAACGAAAGGAAGCCCTAAGAAAACTCGAGTCCACACAAGAAAACCTAGCTCGCCTAGAGATCATTATCGAAGAAGTCCGCCGTCAAATTTCCTCCTTACAACGCCAAGCCAATAAAGCCCTCCGCTATCAATCACACTACAATCTCCTCAAAGAGCTCGAGCTAAAACTCGCCCGCCGCCACTACCAACAGCTCTCCGACACCATCAGCTCCTTACAAGACCTCATCCTCAAAAACACCCAAAAACAAAACGAACTCCACCGCCACCTCTCAGATCTCGAATCCGAGCTCGCATCACTTCGCCTTTCTCTTCAAAATACACAGACCCATCACCGCGAGCTCTCACACCTCCACTCCGCAGCCATCGCACGTGCCGAACAGGCCACACAACGTCACCACCTCTTCTCCCAGCGCCACTCCGAAGCTCTCTCCTGGAAAGAACGCACCACATCTGAGATCGCAGCCATTGAGGAGAAAATTCACAACCTTCATAACTCGATAAACTCCCTTCGCCAACAAGAAGCCTCTCTCCTCGGCCACCTCCAATCTGCCAGCCACCAAACCCAACTCGAAAACCAACACCTCTCCGATATCCAAAATCAACTCCGCACTGCTCACACCCAAAAACAAAAACTCAACCAAGAAATCCTCCGCACCTCCCAGGACATAGACCAATTTCGTAGGGAGCTCGCCCGCCTCGAAGCCCTCCATCATACAACCCGTCTCCGCCTCGAATCCCTCCGCAATCAACAATCCCAACTCGAGCTCCAATTCCAAGAGCTCGACCTTCAACGCCGTAACCACTCCGATCGCCTCACCCTTGCCCATCAACGCGTCCAAGAAGCCGAAGCCTCCCTACAAGCCGCTTCAGAAACCGAACGCCGTCAATTCCACACCCTCCAATCCCTCGAAGCACAAACTCGCACACTCCAACAAAATTTGAAAAATAAAGAAGGCCAACTCTCCGCCTACCTCACACTCGAATCCAGTCATTCCGAAACCTCACCCATCGCCCAAGAAATCCTCAAAGCACACAAAGAAGGCCGCCTCCCCTTCCCAATCCTAGGCACATTAAGCGACTACATCCACGTCCACCCCGGCTCAGAAAAACCCATCGCCACATTACTAGGTCACGCCCTACACGCACTACTCATTGAAAATTCAACAGCGCTCGAAACCCTCCGCAACAACTTCAGCCTCTCAGAAAAAACCCATCTCATCCTCGCACTCATCCATGAAATCCCCTCCACCCCTCCCCCATCACCTCTACCCGACACTGCCGCCCTTCACCTCGTCCAAACCGACCCCCAAGCCCCTCCCCCAGTCACTCAACTAATCCATCGATTACTCCACCACGCCCATGTCGCCCGTGACCTCGCACATGCCCAAGAAATCAAAAAACAACACCCCAACGCCCTCATCGCCCTCCAAGATGGCTCCGTCCTCATTGATAGCACAGGCCTTGTCCATTTCGGCGCAGACAAAGGACAGGCCGCCCTCACAGTCCTCATCCGCCGCAACGAAATCCGTCGCCTCGAACTCGAAATCGCCGAAGAACGCAAAACCCTCTCCGAGCTCGACGCCTCCCTCATCAACGCCCGCGCCCTCCACACACAAGCTCAACACAACCTAGAGCTTGCCCGCACCACACTCCAAGAAGCTCGCCTCCACCATGCCCAAGCCCAAGCCGACCACGATAACGCCCAATCCGACGTCGAAGAAATCTCCCGACGCCGCGACGACTACAACCGCGAAATCTCCCACCTCCTCTCCCAACAACAAACCCACCACCAACAAGAACAATCCCTCCAAACCCAACTCCAAGAAGCCACCCAGGCCCTCAAACAATCCCAAGACGCCCTCCAAAATTTAGAACAACAAATCCTCCAACTCACAGAAACCGAAACCCAAGCCCGCGACCGCCTCTCCGCTGCCCTCATCCAGCAACAATCCCTCGAGCAACAACACCTCTCCCTCAAAAACCAAATCCACACTGCCCACCAACGCCTAGAAGAGCTACAAACCCTCCTCCACACCCGACATTCCGAAACCAAAGATCACGACGCAACCATCCAAGAAGCCTCCCAAGCCATACAAGAAGCCGAACGCGACCTTACCCAAGCCCAACATCACGCACAACAATACCACACACAAATCCAAGACATCACCCAAAAGCTTCACACACTCCAGAACGAAATCTCTACCCGTGAACAACAACAACTCCGCCTTCGAAACGAACTCGAATCCCTTCAACACAACCAACACCAACACGAAATCCAACTCGCCGAAGCCCGCATCCACCTCCAAAACCATCGAGAAAAAATACTCACCACCTACCAAACCCCCCTCGACGAGCTCACCCCTCTTTCCGAAGAAGAACTCAACACCACACCCTGGAGCGAAATTCAAACCCAAGTCCAAGACCTAAAACAAAAAATTCAAGCCATCGGCGCCGTCAACCCCGAAGCCATCACCGAATTCCAAGAACTCCAAGACCGCTACAACTTCCTCACCGCCCAACAACAAGACCTCCTCAAATCCAAACAACAACTCCTCCAAACCATATCAGAAATCAACCTCACCACCCAAAAACTCTTCACAGAAACCTTCGAAAAAATTCGCACCCACTTCCAATCCCTCTTCCAACAACTCTTCAACGGCGGCAAAGCCCACCTAGAACTACTCCAACACGAAGACCCCCTCGAATCCGGCATCGAAATCATAGCACGACCCCCCGGCAAAAAACCTCAATCCATCACCCTCCTCTCCGGCGGCGAGCAAACCCTCACCGCCCTAGCCCTCCTCTTCGCCCTCTACAAAGTCAAACCCAGCCCCTTCTGCGTCCTCGACGAAATGGATGCCCCCCTCGATGAATCCAACATCGACCGCTTCATCGCCATCCTCAAAAACTTCACCGAGCACTCCCAATTCATAGTCATCACACACAACAAACGCACCATTCAAGCCGCAGACGTCGTCTACGGCGTCACCATGCACGAGCGCGGCATCTCGCGCATCCTCTCCCTCAAGATACACACAGAAAATCCACACCCCGCCCCCTCCCCACCCCACGAAGCCACACCTCGTCGCACAACACCCACTGACCCCCTGCTCTCTTCACCAAACTAAAACCCTCAACCCAACACAAATCCCACAAAACTCAATCACAAACCCACTGAACCCTAAACACCCAGCCTTCCAACTCCCCACATCCCCCCCTTTAACGCCACACCAGGCAGCCTTCTAACCAGCCAGCCTTCTAACCCCCAACAACCACTCCAACACTCCAAAAAAACAACAACACAAACAACCCACCCACACCCGCAGAAAAACTCAAATCGGCACATCAGGCGACACCGGAATAGCCCTAGGAATAATCGGATACGGCAACCCAAGAAAACGCGTCATCGTCGTAAAAGTAAACTCCAAATCCATCAACTCATCCAACAACGGCTCAACAGCTTCAGCAGTCTGCTCATGAATATCATGCAAAAGAATAATCGACCCCGGCTCCGTCTTCGACACAACCGTATTAATAATCTTCGAAACCCCAGGACGCCGCCAATCTTGCGGATCGACATTCCAAAAGGCAATCCCAAGATACCGCGACAAAGCAATCGGACCCTGATTCCGCCGAAACGCCCCATAAGGCGGCCGAAACCAATGCGGAGAGACCCGAAGCTGATCCTCAATAATATCCTGGCAACGCGCAATCTCGTAATACACCCGTTGAGAATTATATTGCGAAAGCGGAACGTGATTCAGCGTATGATTGCCAACTTCATGGCCAGCCGCCACCACCTCTCTCCCCAGAGACGGCGCCGCCTGCACCCGACGCCCAATCATAAAAAATGTCGCCTGGATATTCCGCCTCTCAAGCGCACGCAAAATCACATCGGTCACCCCAGGACATGGCCCATCATCAAACGTCAAGGCAATACGCCGACCATAGCCCGGACCACTATTAACAAAAAACGGCTCCAACCCCTCAGGAACCTCAAGCAGAGACGCGCCCTTTTTAGCAAGAGGCTTAGTTGACCGAGCCAAAGAATCCCTCCAAGGGAAAAGGGTCGCACCTAAAACAGCCGCAACAGTCGCTTTGACCCACTCCCGACGCGTCATAAAACTACCCTATTACACAAAATCCTACAAAGCAAGAAAATAAAGACGCCGGGGAAGAACCTCGCTTAGAAAAAATCCGTCGCCCAAGACCCACAATCAGGCAGGAATCTTGCCAATAGGCTCTCGCAACGGAGGCTGAGCAGTCGCATCGACTTGCCCCTTGTAATAACTCATTCGAAGGAATGAAAGAACAGCCTCCCTTGTCTCGAGCCCATCTGGAGAAGTAGCTTTGATCGGAATGTAATACGTCCCATCAGGAAATGTGAAATGATAACGAAATGTCCCATCAGGATTCATCGTGATCTCTTTCCCCTCGATCTGCAGACGCGCCCGCGGATCAGTGCCTCCATAAATAATCAACTCAGCATTTACATGCATGAAAAACTGACGCGGACCACTGCGAAAAGCCGAATGATAGGTCTCACTACTTGGACTCGTCGGCCAAGAACCAGAGGTCGGAAGGCCTGCCCACTGCATTCTCGGGCGATGCGTCACCTCCTGAATCACATCTGAGCCCATACGGATATGACGGATCAACACCGCTCCCATCGCTGACCAATCGCCCTCCCAACGCCCCGTCCCAGGAATAGCCCCTGGATAAGGGAACGGCAATTCTCCACCCTCCTCTTGAATGCGTGCCAAGATCTCGAGAAGCTCTTCCCCTTCCCGACCCCGACCAGCCAAAATCTGCCAAAGCTCTTGAAAACTAATGTGAAAGGGAAGAGTCACAAAACGCGCCTCAGTGTTCGGACTCATCGTATCCCTTGGAGCATAAGCAATCCCAGATCGCGTGATTGCCTGAAAGCTGCCGTCGTGCCGATAGGAGCCAATCTCAGCGTAAAACGATCGCCCCGGTGCGTTGGCGTAAATATACCAGTTTTTAACGTGCTCGAAAATGTGAATCTGTTGAGCTAAAGTCCCGTCTTGAAAATAAATTTGCAAGAAGACCTTTCCATCGTGGGCTTGTTGTTGGACTTCGCGAAATTGTTCCGATGAAAGATCCCAATATGCATACAGCCAATGCGGATCCCGCGCAACTAAATAAAGCGTGCGGCTTCCGTAAGTATGCGGCAATTCACCAAGATACTCATACGCAGGAGTAGGATGAAACTCAGGTCTTTCTTGAGTGAGGACAAATTTAGCGACATTCGGATCACCTTCAATTGGCGACGCTTCAAGACTGATATCGTCGAGTTCTGCTAAAACTGGCTCATTCGGAGATGGTCCTGATACGGGAGGGACTTGAGATTTATCAGCAGATTTCTTGCCGTTAGCACCATTTGTAGTTTTTGATAGCTTAGATGCTGAACGGCGCGATGAAGTTGTCTTGTTGCCTTCGGATTTCTTAGGATCTTGTTTCATACGCAAGGGTTTAGTAATAACTGTCAAAATTCCAAGCAGAAATTTACTGATACCAGAAACCCCGCGTAAACAGCTTCGAAATGGTCCGGCATTTGTATCTACACATCCCGTTTTGTGCAAAAGTATGTCCTTACTGCAATTTTTATGTGCACGGAGGCAGCCGCCAAAAACACATTAAGTTCGTGGAAGCTCTCTGCAGGGAAATAGAATTAACCTATCAAATCTACCCAGGAGAGGCGGAAACGGTCTTTCTTGGCGGAGGAACCCCATCGCTCCTGTCAGTGGATTTATTCCACAAAATTGCCCATACCCTTCGGAAAACTTATTTACAATCAGGAAGTCTCCAGGAGTTCACCATCGAAGTGAACCCAGCAACAGTCACCCCATCAAAGGCTTTAGCTTGGTTTGATGCAGGCGTTAATCGTATCTCTCTGGGAGTGCAATCTCTGAATGCGCAGGAGCTCAAACTTTTGGGACGACAACATAAACCTGAAGACGTTCAAAAGACCATTCGGATTTTAAGAGAAATAGGATTTACTAACGTAAACTTTGATCTCATTTTTGGCTTACCTGGCCAGGATACACAAGCATGGCAGTATTCTCTTACACAAGCCGTGGAACTTCAACCCGAGCACATTTCAGCTTATGCTCTCACCTACGAAGAAGACACGCCGTTTTTTGAGGCTTTAAAAACAGGAACTTTTACGCGCAGCGAAGCTTTAGAAGCGGAGCTTTTTCAGTTGACCTATCAAATCCTGTCCGAAAGCGGCTACAGACCCTATGAGATATCCAACTTTAGCATCCAAGGATACGAATCCATGCATAATCAAGCTTATTGGAATGGATGTGATTATCTAGGCTTCGGCCCAAGCGCAGTTTCCACCATACGGAATAAACGTTGGAAAAACATACCCTCGACTGATAGCTACATCGAAAAGCTTACAAGCCCATCTGTAGCTTCAGACTTAAATGAACTAAAGGTAGATATTGAAGTCCTAAACCATGATACACTCAGAAAAGAAAAAATTCTTTTGGGGCTGCGCACTCGAAACGGGCTTAACATAAATGATCCCACACTCCACATTCATGAAAAGCAGCTAGAAATGCTGCTTCAAGAAAAACTTATAGATGTGACTCCCGATAAAAGAATTATTCTGACGCCTCAAGGCCGCTTAGTAGCTGATGCCGTTGCCCTAGCTTTAATTTGAGACGCCCCCAAATTTCGCTCATAATTAACTAATCCATACGGAAAAGCTTCCTTCAGCTCTATTTCGAAGGTTCCCCATCGAAATTTAACCCGAGCATAGAGAGGTATCCGCCTCTTATCATCAGTTAACCACATCCGCACGTTCCCCCGGACTTTGCCATCACTATCCGGCTCAGGTTCTCCATATAGACACCACAATCGCTGTTTAGGCCACCCTGCAACACTCTCTACAACACGCTTTTCAAAATATATCCATCCATTCTTTATCTTGCCTCTCTCATACACACACACTCTCCGCTTTCCCGCACGCTCCCAGTCAGCAAGGCGTGTCCCATACAACACCGATCCCAAATCATGCAAAATTTCATGCTTAAAACGAAACATCCGTTTTTCGCCTGTAGTCTGATTCAGAAAGACCCCGACTTTCTTCCAGTAATCTACTGTGCTACTAGTTCGCCGCACGCGGCGATTCTCGTTCCGATCTTCAAAATAACCCATCGACCGCCAATATCCTTTTTCCGTTATCGAAACAAAGCGGGAATTCACAGGATAAAACGCATCAACTAACCCAACAGTCTTCAGATTGAGACTAAATTTCCAACGATCCCCCAAATCCTCCGCCTTAAATAATGCCTCAGCCGCCTTCACTAAACCCCACTTCACATCATAAATAAGCACCTCACCATTCACCCAAGGCACATGCGCATTGCTCAAAGCACGCTGTGCCTGAACCCAAGTGATGCAAAAACAGAAAAACATCCCGCACATTCCCCACCGCAAAAACATTGATCCAAGAGGCATTCGCATTTTTCCAAAACTCAATCTACCTCCAGCGTTTCACGTCCCTGTGCTCCTCCACAGCCACCACTGCATTATTTACAAACTCAACTATTCGCTCTCCCACCGCTTCCTTCTCATAATAGGTCTCAATCACAGGAATTCCATAAGGATTCAATACCGTCCGAGTTTTTAAAACGCGTTCGTAAATCACATATACCCACACATCAATTCGCTTCGGATCTTCACCCGTCTCTCGTCGAAACGAAACCCGATCCGGCTTGCCCAGACTTAACCGCACTTCCTCCATCGTCATCCCTTCAACAACCTGCTTCGCCGCAATAGCCGCCTCCACTTCAACTCGCCGCTTTTCTATTGCCATCGCAGCCTCAATCACCTCGCGATTTAATTTTGGCATCGCTTCCCCTTTTACCCACCCCTCCACCTTGCGATCAGGCGTTTCAGCTCGCACTAAATAAACTCCTTTCCCGCGAGCCTGCTCCGCACTCTCCTTAGCTTGCCTCACCACCTCATCTAAATACGCCACCTCAACTGCCACAATTTCCACTCGCGTCTCCACCGGCAACACCGCCAATAAATTTCGCAAATCCCTAGACATATAGACTGCCAAAGGTTGATTGAGAATCACAGCAGGTCGAATCTCCGGATCCACAGTATCCACATACAACATTCCTTGCTCCCGCATAGCCACTACCACGTCATCCGCTGCCGCAGCCTTTTCACTCGGATTCCATCCCAGGCACATCACGAGGCTTATAAAAAATACTCTACAAAAACCTCTCCTCACACCTTTCCCCTCAACCACAAACTCATACTCGCGCAAACGTCGCCCCTTCCCCCTCCCAGAGCCCCTTATCCTTGTTCTCATCGTGCATTCCTCCTGCCTCTAAGTTCTCCTAAATTCTCCTCTAGCTCGATTCTAACACGCCCCTCAGCGCTTGCCAAACCTCCTCTAACGCGCTCGGATGAACGCGCGTCGCTCCAACTGTCGTCATAAAGTTGGCATCATTCCTCCAACGTGGCACCAGATGAATGTGCAAATGTTCCTCTATTCCCGCGCCAGCGGCCGACCCTAAATTGATACCGATATTAAAGCCATCCGGCTGATATACTCTCTGAATCGCTCCCTTGATCCGCAACATCAACCGCGTCAGATCCGACCACTCCGCCTCGCTCAGATCTTCGATCTGCGCCACCTTGCGATAAGGCACTACCAACGTATGCGCTGTGTTGTAAGGATAACGATTCAAAACCCCATAGCCCGCACGCGACCGACTCAACACAAAATGTTCCCGATCATCCAACGATTGCCCAATTACCGCAAACGTATCGGACAAATTATCTTCACGTCCCTTCTCCACATACTGCCGACGCCATGGTGCCCAGAGATGCTCCATACAGTTTACTTTGACACCCTTTCAGCTTTCCACAAGATACACTTTAAATAGACCTCCCCTTATGTCCCGCCCCCGATCCTCCTCATCCAAGATCTACTTCTTTGCAGGAAGCGATCACGGCAAAGTCCAACAAGCCGCTCAACATTTCTTCGATCAACTGAAAATCGACGACCCCATGAATGTCGAGATCCTCGATGGCCGAATCCTGAGCAAAAGCGGCGAAGAAGCTGTTGAAGTCCTAAAAAAAACGCAAGAAAGCATCCTTACACGATCTTTCTTCGGTGGCGAAAAAGTCGTCTGGCTCAAAAATGTCAATTTCATGGATGATAGCCCACTTGCCCGCTACGAAAGCGTCCAAACAGCTCTAGACCACTTTGTCGATTTCCTAAGCAAAGCCTCCCTCGACGAAGTCACGCTCATCATCAGCGCGCTAGGCGTTGACAAACGCCGATCCGCTTACAAACACCTCTCCACACTCGCCACTACTGAAATCCATGACGAGCCCGACCCAAGAAAACTCAGCCGTTTCGAAATCCAAAAGTTGATCTCCGACATCCTCCAAGAAAAAGGCCTCCAAGCAAGCGAAGAAGTCTGCGAGTATCTCTTTATTGCCCTCGGCATAGATACTCACGCCCTCCAATCCGCTGCCGAAAAACTCCTCCTCTACATCGGCCCACACCGCCACCAAGTAACCCTCGCCGATGCCCGTGAAATGGTCTTCGGCCAACGCGAAGCCGTAGTCTGGGACTTCTGCAACGCCGTGCTCGCTAAACGTCAAGCTGATGCCCTCGATCTTCTCCGCCAACTCCTCCTGCAAAAAGAATCCGACATCGGCATCCTCATCATCCTCGCTCAACAGCTCCGCACCGTCACCCTCTGTGCAGCTTTACTCGAGGAAAAACTGATGCGCCTCATCCCTAAAGGCGATTTCGCCCAAGCTATACTCGAACCACAAGCCGAAATTTATCTACCCAAAAAAAAATCCGGTGAGACCATCAGCCCCTTCCAACTCGGATCTGCAGCCCGTCACGCCAAAAGGCAACCACTACGCCGATGGGTCGAATCGCTCGAGCGCCTCTACGAAACCTATCTCCAAATGCTCCGAGGCACTATAGACAAGGAAGAAGCCCTACAGCTCCTCGTCATCGAGCTATGTGCCTGATAACGCCGAAGACCGGCTACACCTCAAAAGCTCAACCAAATGCGCAACAATCTTCCTCGTTATGCTCTCCAAAGCTTGCCGATACGGATTAAATCCAAAATGAGCCAGTTGAGCACGTGCCTGTGCAAATAAATTCTCAAGCACCATCACGGCATCACTCATCGCATCAGAATTCAACACCCTCTCCGAAAGCCTCTGCTTCTCACGTCGCGAGCCATGCAAGATCGTGCCAAAGATTCGCTGATGCTCCCCTTCCCCGACACGCTGCAACATCAACAACAACGGAAGAGTAATTTTCCCCTCCTCTATATCCGTCCCCGCAGTTTTCCCTGTCGCATTCTCGACGTGAAAAAAATCCAAACAATCATCATACACCTGATAAGCTACCCCAAACGTCTGCCCAAACTGCCGCATCGCAAACCGCTGCTCAGCAGTGCAGCCGTGAAGCACTGCTGATAGCTCCGCACAAATTCGAAAAAGCGCAGCCGTTTTCATCCCGATAATCTTGTAGTATTGATCCAAATCCAAATTTAAATCAAATTGCCTTTGTGTTTGTAAAATCTCACCTGAACAAACCTCATTAGCAGCAGAAGCAATTTCACGCGCCGCTTCCGGAGGAAGATCCGCACAAGATTTCAGTGCATGCGCAAAAAGACAGTCTCCTAAAAGCACAGCAATCTCTGCCCCCCACCGTTTATAAGCTGTCAACACTCCACGCCGCAACTCCGCATGATCCATCACATCATCGTGCACCAAAGATGCCAGATGGATCAACTCCACTATCATCGCCAACTTTATGTGAGCAGGACTTATCCCCCCCATCGTGCCAGCGCTAAAAAGCGTAATCGCCGGCCTTAGCCTCTTGCCTTTAGTTCTCCAAATCGAATCCAGATAACCCGCCACGGCTGGATCAAATTCCTCAGCCTGAGAGAAAATTAGCTGCTCAACCTCCTGCAAAGCTTCAGCCACAAGTAAATATTCACGAGATAAATCCAATTTAGGCTGATCGTGCGAGGATCGCTCCACCCCGTTGGGCTTTGGCGACAAAAAAATATCTATTAGTTTCACTAATACTAAATAAACTCACCAGTAAAGTATTGTCAATAGTCCTGCGATTGCAGTTTCCAGCCAGAAAATCTATGCTCACCCAGAATGAAACGCTTCGTTCTTGCCATCACCGGCGCCAGTGGAGCTCTCTACGCACAACGCCTAATAGACTTAATCCACAAAGAAGGGCACGAACTTCACGTCGTCTGCAGCCCTTATGCCTTGCAGGTCGGCCAAGAAGAGTTAGGCGGCTTCCGTTTTCCCGAAAACATCAAAAAACACAACGATCGCTCCATGCAAGCCCCCTTCGCCAGCGGCTCCACCCTCTTCGATGCCATGATCATCGCCCCCTGCACAATGGGAACGATCGGACGAATTGCTCATGGCTACGCCGATTCACTCATCACACGAGCAGCAGATGTATTCCTAAAGGAAAGAAGACGTCTAATCCTCGTCCCACGCGAAACTCCTTGGAACCTAGTGCAAGCGCGCAACATCGTGACATTACTCGAAGCTGGGGCTGACGTTATCCCTGCGATGCCTTCATTCTATGGCCATCCAAAGACCATTGAAGAACTCGTAGATACCGTCGTAGCAAGAATCCTAGACCACCTCGGCATCGAAAACGACGTCGCCAGACGTTGGCGTGATTGCCGCTCCACTAGCGAAGATTGATGGATCTAAGTCGATTCACCACTTTTTTCACCCGCTCAGCAGCCTCTTCTACATCAGCCTCAGAAGTCTCTTTTCCAAGTGAAAATCGCACCGTAGCGCCCTCAGAAGAGTAACCTAAAGCTGCCAGAACATGCGAGGGCTGCCACGTCCCCACCACACAAGCCGATCCGCTCGAAACACTCAACCCCTCAAGATCCAGCGCCATCAACAAAGTCTGCTGATCAAGATCCAAAAAAGTAACGTTCAAAGTATTAGCAATACGTTGGGTGATATGCCCGTTTCGGCGCACATTAGGCAAAAGAGCGATGTGTTGCCAGAGGCGTTCGACAAGCTCAAAGAGCCTTCTTGACTCACCCTGCATATCTGCTTCAGCCGCCTCCAAAGCCGCTGCCAAAGCCAATAGAGAAGCGGCATTTTCTGTCCCCGCTCTTCGGCCTAATTCCTGCCAGCCTCCAATTATAAGCGGCTCCAGAGGCACACCCGATCGGACGTAAAGCACACCTGTCCCGTGTGGAGCTCCAATTTTGTGACCAGAAAAAGACACAAGATCAGCGTTTTGACAGATGGCTTTGAGCGACTCGCGTCCCGCCAGTTGGACAGCATCGACATGAAACAGAATGCCATATTTTCGAGTCCACTGACCAATCCTCTCCACAGGCTGTCGCGTGCCGATTTCATTATTCGCTGCCATGACACTGATCAACAGCGGATAAGGCGGCGATACGTCCTCAATCTTTTCTGCACAAACTATCCCAGTCTGATCTACCGGGATAAAATCCGTCTTCACGGTAAACCAACGTTGCAACCACTGACACGACGCTAACACACAATGGTGCTCGATCGCAGACGTCATAACATAAAGCCGACCAACAGCAGAATTTCTCAATCTTGCTAAGACTGCACCAATAATAGCCAGGTTGTTGCTTTCTGTGCCACCGCTGGTGAAGACAATCTCATGAGGCTGGACTCCAAGGCACCGTGCTACTCGCCAACGTGCCTCATCAACCCATGCCCGAGCTATTCGCCCTTCAGCATGCATGCTGGAAGCGTTGAAAGCTGGAAAATAATTTATGTAAGAGGAAGATTGCGGAAGACGCCCCCCACACTTAGCTAGAACTGCCTCGGCAGTGGGCGAGAGCGGCGCTGTCGCATTGTAATCAAGATAAATCCGTCGCATGCGCAGAGGAGCACCTCATATTTCCCAAGTGATCGCTTCCTCACGACGTGAGCGAATCAATAGCTCCGGCGTATGAAAGGTCACTAAACTATCAGGCGGAACGCTATGCGTGAGCCAGACGTTTCCGCCTATGACTGAACGCGCACCTATGCGAGTATCTCCACCAAGAATCGTTGCTCCAGGATAAATTGTCACATCATCTTCAATAATTGGATGACGCTGCACTCCACGCAAACGTTGTCCCCCCGATGTGGAGCGCGCGCCGAGCGTAACACCATGATAAATTTTAACGCGATCGCCTATGATACAAGTCTCCCCAATCACGATTCCAGTCCCATGATCCATGAAAAAAGATGTTCCAATCCGCGCGCCGGGATGAATATCCACGCCAGTGCGCCCATGCGCCCATTCCGTCATCATTCGAGGAATGAGCGGCACCCGAAGTTCATATAGAATGTGCGCGATGCGATACACCGCCAAAGCCTCAAATCCAGGATAAGCCAAAATGACTTCCTCAATGCACGTCGCTGCCGGATCCCCATTAAAGGCAGCTTCAGCATCTTTTTGAAGAATCGGACGCAGAGAAAGCAAACGCGTAAAAAAAGCGTAAACGACCTCTGGTGTCCGCACACCCGCCACAGGAGCGAACTCAAGGCTTTTTTCAATTTCAGCACTCAGTTGTGTGACGATGGTTTTGAGTTGATTCCGGGTATATTGTGGCAATCCATCCGTGTTCTCCATGGTATCTCCCCAAAATCCCGGCATGAGAAGATGGAGCAGATTTTCCAAAATATTCGCGATACTCGCTTTTGATGGAAGATTAATGCCATCGATGTGGTTGATGCCTCCATGCTCTGCATATGAGTCCAGAAAGGCGTCTACAAGTGATTCAAGTTCCATATCTCTTCAAATTACTTAAGAATCGCAAATAGAACAATGCTCCAAAAGCGTTTGTCAGCAGTTGAATTCAAAGTATGATTAAACTATGGTCATCGCTCGCCCCAGTTTGAAATGGTATGAGAAACTCTACCTACCGGCAATCCTCACAGGGTTGCGAATCACCTTGAAGCATCTGCTCCTCCGAATTATAGGAAAAACTAAAGTAACGCTTGAATACCCAGAACAAAAATGGAGTTTACCGCCCGGTTATCGGGGCGCCCCCACCCTCGTCAAGGATGAAGAGGGACGTGAAAAGTGCGTGAGTTGCCAACTATGCGAATTTATTTGCCCCCCACGCGCAATAACCATCATTCCCGGCGAGATTCCTCACGATTCTCCCTACGCCAAAGTGGAAAAGGCTCCTAAGGAATTTTTCATCGACATGACACGCTGTATCTACTGCGGTTTTTGCGAAGAAGTCTGTCCTGAAGAGGCTATTTTTCTGAGACAGGACTACGCAATCACGGGTCTTTCAAGATCTGAGATGATCCACAACAAGGCAAAATTATACGAACTCGGCGGAGTGATGCAGCGCCCGATCAAGAAATGGGCTAATAAATAACCCCTCATCCGAACTCAGCTTCGGATAATCCATCTCTTTAGCTTCAAGCCGAGCTTTTCCTCTAGCTTGGGTAGCCAATGATGTTTTATCTGCCTGATGTGATGCGCAACGACAGAATTTGAAGCACGGATAATTAACACCGCATCTTTATCAGCATACAACTGTATCGTGGAATGGCGGTAAAGTTCCTCCCCTATGATTTCTCTCCAAGCTTTTGATATATTTGCAGAGCTTCGATCGTTGCGGTTTCGGATGCGAGTCAACAATTCATCAACTATAGCCGCTCGATACGCAGGGTATGTGGCAGCACAGGGAGTTTCACTTCGTGTTTCTTCAAAATTTTCATAGATCTCATCCAACACACGATTCGCTGATTGCGCATCCACGCCATATCTTTCACATACTTGCCTAAGACTAGACTGAGCCATGTATCTTCTCAGTAGCAACTGATAGGCGACCTCCTCGATCTCAGCATGAAGAGAAGTTGTATCGAAAGCTGTCGCCAAAGGAGTCTGTTTATACTTGGCCCGAACAGCCTCTAGAGCCTGCTGCCAAGCTAAGCAGTATTCTGAATTATTCACGATCAGAGCAGGACGGTCAGGTAACTCGCCCCCGATCAACCTTCCCCGCGATGAGGAAGGCTGCCGAGCCACTTGTTTCCTAATTCGAGACAAACCTAAAAGCCGATAGGTTTTTAATTCATCCCTTTTTGCACGAAGAACCTTTTCCACCGCAATATCACTTTGCGTATAGTTTTGGATGATCGGCGCGAAGTCGTTCAACAGCAGCTCGAGCTTCAGCTGCTGCTTGTGCGCCTTGAGGATAAAGAGTATAGACCTTCACGTAAGCCTGTAGCGCCTCGTGGAGTTTCTGTTCTCGCTCAAAAATCATTCCCTGAATTAAGTGCGCTTCAGCATAAAGAGAGGCCTTTTGATCAGAGATATTGAGAGTCGTCGAAGCCTCCTCAATCAATGGCGAGATAAGCTTAAGGGCTTCAGTAGTTTTGCCTTGTCGCACTTCACTCTTCGCAGCGCTTAGGTTAGCTTTCAGGAGAAACTGCGGTTGATTTGGATAAAGCTGACGCATCTCTTCGTAGATGGCATTAGCCTTGTCGTTTTGGTTACTCGCCTGATAAGCATCCGCAAGCAGGGCCATTGCTTCTGCTACCCAATCCACAGGTAAACCCTTAAAATCCTTAATCACATCGTTGAGTCGCTGGATCACTTCGCTCACATTATCAGCGCGAAGCTCAACGGCACTCAAATCTATCGGCGGCACCATCTCTATTTTTTCAACTTCCTTCAATAACACCGGCGCCGTCATACCCCCTGAGGTATACGTCACAGTCTGAGCGTCCCCCTTGATAATCTTGCCTTCCAACACCTGCCCACCCTTTCGCACGATTTTGTCTTGCCCATGCAACAGTAAGCTGGCAAACAACGTCGCCAAAATACAAGCCAGTCGACCAACATGATGGCTAACTTTACTACTCATGGCGGCATAGTTATCCTACTGCCCCACGCTGTCAACACCACAAGACACCCCTCTTCATAACCATATCAAAAATTTAACACAGCCCACTATGCTACTCGGAAAATTCATCGGCCAATTCAAAACCGCCATCTGGATCATTCTCATCCTGCTGGCCCTTGCACTTCTTGTTCCCACCACCATCCCCTCTTTTCATCATCTAGCGCAACCTGACCTCGGCACAATCTCAGGGAAAAAAGTAACCCTCGAAGATTTCACCAACGCCCAACAAGCTGTCGAAATCGGACTCAGACTCAACAACAACGGCGAACTGCCCCGCCACTCCCGTCTCAACGACCAAATCGCCCAAATGGCCTGGACCCGTCTCCTCCTAATTTCTGAAGCCCGCGCACTCGGCATCCAAATCCCCGACGCAGATTCACACAATCACCTCACCTCCATGCCCGCCTTCCAAAAAGATGGCAGATATGATCCACAACTCTACAAAAACTTTGTCAGCAACTTCCTAGGCTCCCTAGGCATCTCTGAAAGCAAATTCCTTCAATCTGTAAAAGACGATCTCCTCATCGAAGCCTTCAGACAAGCCCTCACCGCCGGACTCAAGCTCACCCCACAAGAAATCAACGAAGAATTCGAACGCACCCACGGACTCGTCCACCTCGAAATTATCGAAATTAAAGATTCTGACCACGCCCGCTCCATCAACCCCTCCCAAGAAGAAGTTCAAAAAGAATACAACGAAAATCCCAACAACCCCGACTACCGCACCCCTGCACAAAGAAAAATTCATGCCGTAAAATGGTCGCTCACCCCAGAGCAAAAAAAACTCCCTGACTCCGAAAAAGCCTCACTTCTCCGTGCCCTCCGCAACGAAGCATCCGACTTCGCCCTCGCTCTCATCACCCCACGCCCCAACTCCGACACCCCACCTACCATCCAAGAACTCGCCAAAGAAAAACAACTCACCCTCATCACCACATCCTTCTTCACCGAAGAACAATCCCCGAAAGAAATCCCATCCAATTTCTCCCTCGTTCGCACCGCCTTCCGACTCTCCCAAGAAAGCCCCACCTCCGACGTCATCCAAGTCAACGACGACTTCCTAGTCATCGCTCTAGCCGAAGAAAAACCTAGCACCCTACGCCCACTCAACGAAGTCAAAGACAAAGTCGTCTCCCAAATCAAACAACGCCTCGCCAGACAAAAAGCCCGCGAGCAAGCTCAAGAAATCTACAACAAACTCAATTCCGCACTCACCGAAGGCAAATCTTGGCCCGAAGCCCTCAAAAGCCTCAACCTCAAAGCTGAACCCATCAAACCTTTCGCCCCCATTCAAGAAGCCGAAATCCTCAAACATCCCATCGGCCAATCTCTCCTATCCCTCGCTTATCGCCTCAAAACTAACCAACTAAGCTCCCCTGTATCCACACCCAATGGCCAACTCATCGCCTACTTAAAAAAACGTGAACCCGCTGATCCATCCAAACTCGAAGACTTCAAAAAACAATTCACAGACACCATCCTCTCCCAAAAACAACAACAACTCCTCCAAGAATGGATCCAAAACAAACTCACCACCAAAGGCTACAGCCTACCCGCATTCCTAAGGCAAGCCCCTCCAAATCCCCTCTCTCCATCCCCCACACCAGGCGAAAACCTCACACCCCCACCTCCCACACCTGCCTCTTAACCCACAGCCATGCGCATCAAAATTTGCGGAATCACCTCCGCTCAAGATGCCCTCACATCCATCGATGCAGGTGCTGATGCACTCGGTTTTAATTTCTTCCCGCCTAGCCCCCGCTCCCTATCAATCCAAAGTGCAGCACCCTGGATTCAAACACTCCCACCGTTCATTTCACTCACCGCAATCCTTGTAAACCCAACCCACGAACAAATCACAACCATCGAAAAATATCTCCCCTTCGACCTCTGGCAACTCCACGGCCACGAATCACCCCACTTCTGCCGCGCCTTACATCCTCGGCGAGTCATCAAGGCTGTCGCCATTCATTCAGCCTCAGAAATCTCATCCACCCTAGACTATCCCGTAACCGCTCTTTTGATCGACACTCCCTCTTCCCAATACGGAGGCACTGGCAAAAAAGGCGACTGGACACTCGCCCGAGAGCTCGTGCAAAAAAGCCCCCTCCCAGTCATACTCTCCGGAGGACTTACCCCAGACAACGTCGCAGAAGCCATCGCCACCGTCCGCCCATTCGGCATAGACGTCTGCTCCGGTGTCGAATCCTCCCCAGGAAAAAAAGACCCCGCCAAACTCCGCGACTTCATCCTTGCCGCTCGTGAAGCCGCTGCCAAGTTAACGTAAATGCCCTCTCCCTCCTCGCAGAGCACTTCACCCACACGGCAAGGCTACTTCGGCCCCTACGGCGGCTCCTTTGTCCCAGAAACCCTCGTCGCACCCCTCCAAGAACTCACAGAAGCCTATCTCAACGCTCGCCAAGATCCCGCCTTCCAAGCCGAACTCAACCGCCTCCTCCACCACTACGTCGGACGTCCCACACCCCTCTATTTTGCAGAACGTCTCACCGCTCACCTCGGCGGAGCCCGAATTTATCTCAAACGAGAAGACCTTCTCCACACCGGCGCCCACAAAATCAACAACGCCCTCGGACAAGCCCTCCTTGCCGTTCGAATGGGCAAACGCCGAGTCATCGCAGAAACCGGTGCTGGCCAACACGGCGTCGCCACAGCCACAGTCGCAGCTCGCTTCGGCCTCGAATGCACCATCTACATGGGCGAAGTAGACATGCAACGCCAAGCCCTCAACGTCGCCCGCATGCGTCTCCTCGGCGCCCAAGTCATCCCCGTCTGCGTCGGCCAACGCACCCTAAAAGAAGCCGTAAATGAAGCCATGCGCGACTGGGTCACCAACGTCCGCCACACCCACTACATCCTCGGCACAGCCTATGGCGCACATCCATACCCTTCCATGGTCCGCGACTTTCACCGTGTCATCGGTGAAGAAGCCCGCGAACAAATCCTTCAGCAAACCCAGCGCCTCCCTCACACCATCACCGCTTGCGTTGGCGGTGGCTCCAACGCCATCGGCATCTTCTACGCCTTCCTCAACGACCCAAATGTCCGCCTCATCGGTGTTGAAGCCGGTGGAGAGGGCATTCTTCCCGGCCGCCACGCCGCGCGATTTCAAGGAGGTTCCCTAGGCGTTCTCCAAGGCACAAAATCTTTTGTTCTACAAGATGCTTACGGACAAATTCAGCCCACCCACTCGATTTCAGCAGGCCTCGACTACGCTGCCGTTGGCCCTGAGCACGCCTATTTACGAGACATCGGACGAGCTCATTACACCTACGCCACAGATGAAGAAGCGCTCCATGCTTTCAAAACCTTAGCCCAGACCGAAGGCATCCTCCCAGCACTAGAGTCCGCCCACGCCGTCGCTGAAGCCATCAAGATCGCTCCTCAACTCACCTCCCAAGATATCATCCTCATCAACCTCTCAGGCCGCGGTGACAAAGACGTCGATCAAGTCGCCGCGCGCTTGCTCACCTAAGCCCCACAGGCTTCCCCAAAATTTCTGATAAAATAACTGCCTTCTGTATTTCATCTTGATCTTGGAGCAACTTTTTCAAATCCACACGACCTGGACGTAAACTACCCGGATCACGCACAGAAACTTCTCCAGAAATCTTCATTGCACCCTGTAGAACCGCGTTAACCTCGCTCTCGAACTTTTTCTGTTCTAACTCCACTTGCAGAGCCGAGAGCACAGGCTTAGGTTCCTCTATCGCAGTCTCCTTCTCCAACTTCGCCGCAGGGAAACTGGCAGGCGCCTGAGATGATGCAGCAGGCGACGGTGCCTGCATCACCACAGTCGGCTTGGGCGCTGGAGCTGATGAGCTTGAAGTCTGAGAAGGCGTCGGTTGAGCCGGTGGTGGGTTAGCCCGCTCTGGACCCTCATCTGGAGCTCTAGGCGGGTCCATCCCTAGGGCTTCCCATAGTGAGTCCAGATCGAATTCATCTGCCGCATCCTCGTTCTTACCTTCAGAGAAAGTCTCAGAAGGGGCATTTCTCCTAGGAGGGGGAGGCACAGCCTGCTTCTCCGATGCATTTTTGCTCGGCTGCTTCCTATTCTTCTGGTTTGCCATGCTAGCAAACAACTGAAGAAGAATCAGCGTGAGCAAGATTATCAGCTCTGCCCAACCACTGGTATTCGCCAGGATATACATAACACTACCCTACAGAGTTTTCGTTAAGTGACAAAAACTTATCGCCTGGCCTCACCCCTCTTTTGCATTCCCCACTGCGCTTTTTTCCGAAGACCATGCAAGACGCGGCTCAGACTCAAGCAACGTCGCCAAATTCGGCCAATGCACTTCATCAATCTCGTAAAACGCCCGCAGATAAATCTTCACATCCTCAGCGTCAAAATCTCTCAAAAGCTTTTCCACTCCCTCCGCCAACACCTCCGCTGCAGGCTGTCCATCAGGAAACTCCGTTGCAATGCCCGACTCATGCTCGATCCCAAGATGCGTAAGCCAAGCCGAAAGCATCGGTCGATGCCGCTCCATCA
>JANWVL010000156.1 GCA_025056655.1 Candidatus Methylacidiphilales bacterium | reverse complement strand
ATCATCTAATGAGATCAGAGAGCGTAACAGATTCAGAGTTGCCGTTCTCCCGCCCCCATAAGAGTGGATTCCGAGCGCCTCTATGGCTATTTTCATGTTTATCTCCTATACTCTACACGTTTTTTAGCAATCGCAAAAATGTCATTGCAGAAAAAAAGTTTAATAAGCGGTGCATTAACCAGGAGATGCATTCCAGTCTTTAGTATGATATTCCTTTCTTGCTCAAAAGATTGAGTGTTTTTAAGTAATATTTTGGTCTGAAATCCATTTTTAATTAGAGCTCTCTGAAGCGAGAATGGGGTCTGTTCGTTTACATGAACCTCCTTGAATGGCCATCGATCTCGCGGATTGACGGGCAAGTGAATGCCTCGTAGGGCTTGAACTGCTCGATAAATAGGATAGCCGAGGGAATAATACCACAGATTAGGCATAGTATGTACAATAAGCCTTCCACCAGGTCTTAGAACTCGTCTTATTTCTTGCAGGGCCCAGTCAAGCTCATTTGGTTTCAAATGCTCAACTACATCAATCATAAATGATACGTCGATACTTTGGTCTTGAATCGGAATAAAACGTGCATCAGCTCGGATTAATTGTATTCGCTTGCGAGTCTCTGAATCGGTGTTGGATATAGCTTCTGTTGCAAATTCAAGCGCGGCAGATGAGTAGTCGATGCCCCAGACCCAAGCGCCGCGTAGAGCACAGTGCACCGCTAGTTCTCCGCGCCCACAGCCGACATCTAGCACATGCTCTCCACCTCGAATATTTGCCAATTTTAGTGCTATTATCAAGCGAATTGGTAGTTTTTTGCCGCGGCTAATACGAAATTCATGTGCGCCATTACACCAATGTTCGAAGTATTCCCGTGTATATGCGCCCGATGACACAGCGGGGGGAGGAATTTCTTGACGCATCACATGTCCTCCTTTCCTTGTTCTTGATTCAATTTCATATAAATTTGTATAAAATCTGACGCAACTCTGTCCCAATTGAGATACTCTATGACCATTTTTCTGGCAAAAATGCCCAGATTTTTGGAGAGAGCATTATCAGAGAGAATTCGAACTAGTGCTTGAGCCAGCGCTTCTGGATCCTTTTGTGGTACGAGTAGACCTGTACGGCCGTCGGAGACTACAAGAGGAATTCCACCGACAGAGGTAGCAACTATCGGCTTTCCAGCCGCCATTGCTTCTAAAATCGCTGTTGGAAGACCATCAAGATTACCGGTATCGTCCTCGATGGAGGGGACCACAAATACATCACTTGCGTGTAATAAATGCGCAACCTGTGTCCATGGGATAGCACCAACGAACCGGACCAAATCACGGACACCCATGGACTCCGTTAAGTCCTCTAATGACTTGCGTTCCGGACCATCGCCCGCAATGATGACCAAAATATTCTTTATTTTATTTTTTAAAATTGGGATCGATCTTATTAAATAATCGACCCCCTTTTTCTTGACTAATCGTCCTAAACTTAAAATCACATAACATTCATCAGGCCACCCTAGCTGTTTGCGTAGAGCAAGTTGAGATGGAAAGCGCGTGGGATCGAAAGCGTCGGGATCGGCTCCCCATAGCACTAGGCGTAGCTGATCCTTGGATGCACCAAGCGCTATTGCCCCCTCACACAATTGATAGCTGCAGGCCGTGATTGCAGCAGCATGTCGGAAGCAAGCCTTCGCGAGAGCGCTAAGGAGTCGGCTTTTACGTGCCAGAAAGACGTCAGATCCGTGAAGGCTAATTACGAGCGGGATTCTTGTAATCCGAGATAAAACCATTCCTGTTGGGGCGTTGGGGACTACCCAATGGGCGTGAAATATATCAAAACGGTAACGTAGATGTAGTTTTATAGTAGTAAATAGCGCGCCCATGAAGAAGAGTGGTGCGAGTGCATACGCGCCCTTTCGCAACGTTTGGTCATTATATAAAGCCTGTCCATAGCCCATTATTGCGAATTTATCAGGCCAAATATATCGGAAATGATGAATATATACAGCATCTTTTTCGAATTTTAGCGAGGGATGATAGGGCGTAACTACATGAACTTCATGCCCCTGGCGAGCAATGGCCTCGGCGATAGATCGAATAAAGCGTCCAGAACCATCATTTGGAAACCGAGGATATGTTGATGTTAGCATGCAAATCTTCATGGAAAATCTCCGTTGTTTTCCTTTATTATCATATTATAAGATAGGTATTAGGTTGAAAATATAGTTTCTCGGCGGAATATTCGTCTAGTAAACGCCAAAATTGCTCCAAGCGTTTTACAAGTCTGATTTATTATTCCAAGGATGATATTACAAATGTGTGTTTAAATTGGGTTAAAAAATTTATTTTATTTCCGATTCGGTGAGATTTTCTTCAAATCTGCAACCTTGTTCTTCCAGTTTTCGGAGACGATATAAGAGTTCTTCCAAAAGTTTGCGATTGTCACCGATTCGATCAGCTAGCAGGCCGAATAGGAAAATCTGAAAAGCCACAATTATCGAAAGAGTAGCAATAATAAGTGACTGAAGATGCCCACGTAGGACAAATCCTTCCGAAACAAAGAACCAAGCCAGCCGAGCGAACAGGATGGTGCCGATTAGCCAAAAGGGCAATGACAGATAGAAGAAGGCCCTTA
>JANWVL010000155.1 GCA_025056655.1 Candidatus Methylacidiphilales bacterium | reverse complement strand
CCTCAGGCTATCTCTTCCGCACCGCCAAAGTCGGTGCAGCCGCCTGCATCATCATCATGGCCTGGTGGCTTTACACCCTCCTTCGCGAGCCCAAGACAAGCGCCTCCAGCGACCTCTCTCCCTCTCAACCCCCCACCTCTCCCGCTCGACGCGCCCTCACCGCCGTCGGTCTCTTTGCCCTTACTCTCGCCGCTTCCCTATTCGATCGCCAAGGATTCTTCATGATGATCATCTTCTGGGGCATCGTCGCCATCGTTCTCATCTTGGGAAACCAACGCCACAGCCTGCTCGCTTTCCTTTCTGTCGGCACTGCCCTCGCCTTCGCTGCATTCTGGAACAAAATCCTCTCCCCAGCCCTCATCCTCTACTTCAACGGCTACCTCCCCAACATGGAATGGCAACGCATCACCGAAGCCGATCTCACGCGCTACGCCCGAGAAATCGGCACCTCTCCCTACTTTGATGGATTCACCATTTTCATCGACACCCTGCGCTTCGTCCTCGGCAACTTCGGCACCGCTCAGACGATCATCATTATCCTCATTCTCCTCACTTACACCTACACCCTACACACCCCCTCATTCGCTCTGCGCTTCGGTGCGCTCACCATCCCCGTCCGACGCTTTCACTGCCTCCTCCTCGGCATCAGCCTCCTCGCGCTCTACATCATGGCCACCCTCATGCTTCTCAAACATCACCCCGTCGGCTGGCAAGACATGCGCCGCTCCTACTACCACATCCCCGGCACAGCCGTCACCCTCCTCATTCTCACCTACATTGTCCACCTCGTGCTTCAACACCAAACGCTCAAGAAAACCACAGTCCAAATCATCCTCTCCGCCCTCCTACTCTTCAATCTCATCGAGCTCCCCATCCACACCCGCTTCTACCTCACCGGCCATTCAGCCCCGCGCATCAAAGAATCCAAAGACTTCCTAGTGAACCTCCGCAACCTCGACGAAGACGTCTATGGCCCCACCACAGGATTCCTCCGCTCCAACTTCTACCGCTACTTCCGCGACGAATTCCGCCGCTTCCACCACATTCCCACCTCCATCAGCACCACCCCATCCCCCACCGCAGCCAATGCCTCAAACCCGCGAGAAAGTCGCACTAACTCGATAAAGCAAGCCTTCTAATTCCGAAAGCTTGTCGCCGGCACCCACAAGCGGAATAATCAAAACGCCCTATGACGGCGACCCCTCAAAACGCCTCATCCTTCCCGCAAACCGCCAAAGGAGAGCTTGGCGGAATTATCTACTTGCGTGAGCTGATCGAGTCTGTGCGAAACGGCTCAAAGGAAGTTATGCGGAAAGGCTATGGCAAAGCCGTGCTCGAATTCCTCTGCTTAAGCCCACAGCAATTCGAAACCCTGATCCGCCGCACAAAAACCGACGAAGAAGTGCTCATCGAGTTGCGCGCGCGGCTCGGCGCCGCCTGGCCAAGTGATTACGCAATCGCTGAATTCAACACCCGATGCAAAAATCGCCAAAAAAAACGCCCCTAGCGCTGCACTGACGAGGCCTCAACGTGCGGCCAGATTTTTTTGATCAGCCGCTCCACCCCCTCCCGAGCAAGCTCGCTAGGAGGATAGAGCTGCTGCGTTTTCAAATAAAGCGCAAGACTCGATCCCAGTTGATTGCGCTGCTCCTGTTCCTCTGCCCAACGAAGATGGCGAACGAATTCCGCAGCCTGCGTAGTGTAATCCGCCCGAAGTTGATTCAGCTTAGGATCGTCCGGAAATTTCTTGTAAGCTTGCTCAAGGTTCTCCCAAGCCCCTGCATAATCGCCACGCTTCGCAATCTCTGAGGCACGAATGATCAACCCCTCCACTTGTTGCATCTTCCCCAGGATCTCCATAAGCTTCGCCTGACGTTCAGGAAAAAGTGCAGTAGCCGCAATGAAGCGGACTTTATCCTCATAGATCTGCCGATAATTTTTCTGGGAGAAAAGACGGTCAAGATCCACAAGAGCTTGTTGTTGCACATCCGCCTGAGAAAAAATCGCCGAAGAGACCTCAGCCAAAGCAGGATTACGCGGCCAGATCTCCGTGGCGGCTTTGAGCTCCGCTTCCAAAGTCTCACGATCGCCACTGACGGCCGCATTGCGGGCTTTCGCAAGATGAAGTGCAGCGACTGTCTGAGCCGTCTCAATCGCAGCGCGCGGCTTGGAGCCATCGAAATCTTTCGCAAGTGATTCAAGCTGCATCACCAAATCCTCAGCAAGAGTATAATCTTTCACTTCGAGCGCAGAGAGAAGCTGATTCGACTTTTGAGTAAACTCAAGGACACGACGCTTGAGATCACGCTCCAAAGTGCGAACTTCGGGGAGATATTCACCAATGGCAAACGTCTCGGCAATTCGCTGAGCAGCGCTCGCTAGTTCACCTTTTTCAAGCAGGAACCGAAAAGCCTCGATACCTTCCCGCACATCGCGAATGGCTTCATTGGCAAGGCTGTCGAGAACGTTCAACGTCGGAGGAAGGCCACCAAGCCCGGCGAAAAACTCTTTAGTTTTCTCATCGAATTTGATCTGAGTGTCGCCGTCGCCGAATATAGTCCGGTAAAAGTGGTTGGCGATGATAACGTGTTGAAAGCGGCGCTGCAGAAAAAATTGGATGATCAGAGTCTGGAATTCGGTTTTAGCCTGCAGCTCGGTGAGATCGCGTTTGAGCTGATTAGCTTTAAGAGTGGCTTCGATCTCTGCGAGGCGAGCAAGGATAGGATTGAGACGGATCTGCCGGTTGGCTTCACGCTCCTTTTGCCATTCGGCAGCAGCGATTGGGTTGCGAGGGGCGTTGTTGTTCTCATCAAGGCGAGTCATGTTGGCAATCTCAGCATTGTGCTGAAGTGTCTCCTGCTCCTTGCGAAGGGCGGCGTTGGCGTTTTGGAGACGAGCACGCTCATCTTGTGCGAGCCAGACGGAGTAGATCGCGCTGGCGAGCGTCTGGCAGAGGTTGGCGTCGATATCGTAGCTCGCAGCTTTGGGAAGAAGGCTCCACGCCTCGTCGAGAGTCCTGCTCGAAATATTTTGTGGGGACATCAAATGAATAATGCGAGCTATCAGATCTTGATAAGCTCGGCTATGCGCATCAGTCTCCTCTGGTGCGTTGAGATATTTTTCCAGACGTGCACGAAAGATGCGGTTGTTGTTGATATTCCAAACTTTGCCATCCCACGTGGCAATTTCGTTTCCCAGATCCAGAAACGGAAGCTCTTTGCCCAGAATTTTACTCGATCCTGAGTCTGCCGAACCCGAAGAGGGCGTCGAGGAAGGGGAAGACTCCGAGCCCGTAGCGGGACGGGACGAGACAGGCGCTTGTGCATGCAGTTTAGCCCACACCGAAATCAAGCAGATAGAAATAAGGCAGACGATCAAGCGCAGCATAGCTAGAGTTTTTTTAGATCTCGCACGATGAGAAGACCGTGGTCGCCGACTTCGACCTGAAAATGAAATTGTTGACCGCGTTGAAGATTGGTCGAGTTGAACTCAGCAGGGATCAGGACGGCTATCGGATCGGTTTCTTTGTTATCCGCCGAAAGCGCATTAATACTGATAATACGCCCATCGGTAGATGACCAGGCAAGAGAGTTTTTGATTACACCTCGAAGCTTGTAGGTGTTGCCACGAAGGCTATTCGCATTTTCGTAGTATGATCCAATGTCAAGCGAGGTCAACGTGCGGAATGGATCTGTCGCTGTGTTTAAAAAACGAAAGCCCCCATACCCAACAAGCACCCCCACTGCGACGATGAGGAGCAGTCCCGTAGTATGGCTTTTAGAATGCAGGCGTCGTGACATGTCGTCGTCCAAAAGAATTCATCACTAAGCTATGCAGGAGCACCTTGAAGTCCAGGGAGGAGACCGTCTGAACTCTTCTCCTTTTCAGCTTGTTTACTAGCAGGAAGAGGCTCAGAAGGATTAGATTGCGCCGGAGGAAGGAGATTCTTGGGAGGAGGCGAACTAATGCGCCCCGTGCGCAATAGCTCTTTAACCTGCTCCCCGTCGAGAGTCTCGTATTCGAGAAGTGCCTGGGCGAGCAGCTCAAGTTCTTTTTTGTGTTCGAGAATAATCTGTTTTGCAGTGTTATATGCTTGATTGATCAGATTTAAGACCTCGTTGTCAATTTTTTGAGCAGTAGCTTCACTGTAAGCACGATGATTGACGAGATCTCTGCCAAGAAAAACCATCCCTCCAGAATCATCACCATAGTGAACCATGCCGAGATTTTCGCTCATGCCCCATTCGCAGACCATCTTCCTTGCATACCAAGTTGCCATCCGGATATCTCCCGCAGCCCCACTAGAGATATCTCCGATGAAGATTTCTTCAGCGATGCGCCCTCCCATTATGACAATCAGTTGTGCCATAATCTCGCGGCGGTGATGGTTGAATTTGTCTTTTTCAGGAAGCATCATGGTAACGCCAAGTGCTGGACCCCGTGGAATAATCGAAACCTTATGTAGCGGGTCAGTATGCGGCAGGAGGACATTCAGAATAGCATGGCCCGCCTCGTGGTAAGCCGTTATTTTCTTATCTTCATCGCTCATTGCAAGACTTCGACGTTCTCGCCCCCAACGCACTTTATCGCGAGCCTCCTCAAGATCCTTTTGCAAAATATGCGGCTGATTCCTTCGCGCCGCAATCAAAGCAGCTTCATTGATAAGATTAGCCAACTCCGCTCCCGAGAAACCCGCAGTGCCCCTCGCAATCAAAGCAAGATCTACATCAGGCGCCAGTTTTACTTTCCTGGCGTGAACCTGTAGGATCTGCTCCCGTCCCTTCACGTCAGGCAAGTTGATATTCACTTCACGATCAAATCGTCCAGGGCGAAGCAACGCCGGATCCAACACGTCCTTGCGGTTGGTAGCAGCAATTATGATAATCCCCTCGTGACTCTCAATCCCGTCCATTTCCACAAGAAGCGCATTCAAGGTCTGTTCACGCTCATCGTGCCCACCACCAAGACCAGTTCCACGACTCCTTCCAACTGCATCGATCTCGTCAATAAAAATAATGCAAGGTGCGTATCGCTTCCCTTGCTCGAACATATCTCGCACCCGGCTAGCCCCGACGCCCACAAACATCTCCACAAAATCCGACCCGCTGATGCTAAAAAACGGCACATCCGCCTCACCCGCGATTGCTTTCGCTAAGAGCGTCTTACCCGTGCCCGGAGGGCCAACCATCAGCACTCCCTTAGGAATCCGTCCACCTATTTCCTGGAATTTCTTCGGATTTTTTAAGAATTCAACTATCTCCGCTAATTCATCCTTCGCCTCTTCAATTCCCGCAACATCCTTGAAGGTGACTTTGTTTTTGTCCCGAGTCAACATCCTTGCCCGACTTTTGCCAAAAGAAAACGCCGTCTTGCCCGCCGCACGAATCTGCTGGCGAAATATAAAATAAAATATCAACAGCAAAAAGACCAACGGCAGAAAACTCGTCAACACCGCCTGCCACCATGAGTTATCCACAGTGACCGCCTCGATATTTCGAAACCCCCGCTCGGCCAATATTGGCTGCAAATCCTTGTGAAAATCCAAAAAAACCTGCGTCCGATATTTCCCGATAATCTCCTTTTTATCCTTCTCAGACACCGCCACCAAGTAATCACCCTCGAGATATTCCTTTCTCGCACCCGTCTCCCTCACAATCCTTACCGAGCGCACTTTCCCCGCCTCAAGCTTCTCGATAAACTGCGGATAGGCCATCTCTGTGACCCCTACCTTCATGCTCGCAGCCGTCTGATACAAAATGATCGCTAAAAAAATCACCAAAGAGAAAAACAGCATCCCCCTCCAATTCGAGTCCAAATCAGGATCCCCACCATCGGGGCCTCTCCCAGGCCTCCGCCTTATCGGAGGCTTACGCGATGTCATATCGGAATTATTCTCTGAATAAAATCGAGGCTCAAAAAAACGGTTCAGCACAACTCATAACCTACCAGTTCACACCCCAGTTGCAACCCTCTTCCCTTCTACACACCAAGTTAATGCTGGAGTCTAACTCCCTAGCCACTCACGCGCTCCATCGTCCCCTTGTATTTAGCCGGCTCCTCCTCTATCCCATAGTTGATCGCGATCAACCGATCCACCTCCGCCAATTCCTCATCAGTGAGAGGCGGAGCATCAGCGGCTCCCGCAAATTCCACAAGCTGCTCTTCATTATAAATATTCGGCAAACAACTCGCCACCCGCTCATCCGCCATCAACCACAACAACGCCACCTGCCCTAACGTGCGCTCCGAATTAACCAAAAATTTCAGCCGCTCAATCTTCCTCAACCCATTCACCAACCACGAGCGCGGCCGATGCGCCCGATGATCCGTCGGCGGAAACTTCGTCTCCAGCGTATACTTCCCCTCCAACATCCCACTCGAATGCGTCACCCTTATCAAATATCGCGTCCGACTCTCAGACGCCTTCCCACCGCCCTTGTCCATAATCTTTCGCCCAGGATACGTCTCAAGCATATTATAAATATGCTGCAACACATGCGGCTTGCGTCGCCGCACACACTCAATCCCCTCATACAACCACCCAATCGCTGGCCCCAAAGCCGCCCCATACCCTAAAATCTTCCCCTCCCTCACCAAATCTTCCATCAATCCCCACAACGCATCATCCTCCACCTGCTCCATACGGATATTATGGAGTTGCAACAAATCTATATAATCTGTCCCCAGCCGCTTCAAACATCGCTCCACTGCTTCCCGTATAAACCCCACACTAAAATTCTGCTCTATTTCTGATTGCCCGCGACGTTCCCCCTCGTGACTGTAAAAATCATACCCCACTTTCGTCGCGATCACAACTTCATCCCTACACCCCTCAAACGCCTTCCTCAACAACTCCTCACTACGCCCGTTCCCATACGTATCCGCCGCATCATAAAAATTGATCCCCAAATCCCTCCCACGCCGCAACAACCGCACCGCCTCCTCGTCCGTAAAATTGCCCCACCACCCTGTCGAGACCGTCCACACCCCAAAGCCTATCACAGACACCGGCTTAATATTAGTTTCCGGAAAAGCCCTAAATTTCATAATTAGAAAAACTAATAGCCACATCTGCACCACCATTCAACCCCTATTTTCATCCCTTAAAAAGCTCTCGCCTCTTCTCTCGACCTCTCCCATCATTCCGCTAAACAATCCATCGCAATGAAACTCCTCACCCTCATCTCTTCCCTCCTCCTCTGCTCACTCCACCCACTACCAGCAATGAGCAGTCGCGAAGCTCCCGCAAACTCCCACTCCTCATCCCCCGCCACCTCTCGCAACAAAAACCAAGTTGACGAACTGTCAGCCGCACGCGCTTTCATACAAGCAAAAGAAAAAGTCCTCTCCCTATCCCGCCAGCCCTCACCCAATCCTAAAGACCTAGAAGCCGCACAAGAAAAACTCCGTCAAGCACGCCTCGCCCTACAATCCGCCCTCCTTCAAGCCACAGCCCAAGATCTTTCTCAATCCCTCGAACGTTCCGGCGAACGCGCCAAAGAACTCCTAGAAAAAACCACCCAAGAAAGCACATCCCTCCTCCGCGACCTCCTCCAACAAATCGAAAAAGTCATCCCATCCGAACCAAAAGAATAAACACCCCATCCCCCTCACAAAATGGAACACCTCTTCCCCACCCTCACCCGACACCCCAAACGGATTGTCTTCACCGACGGACACGACCCCCGAGTTATCCAAGCCGCCGCCGCTTTTGCGCAACGTCGTCTCGGCGTGTGCCTACTCATCGGCAAACCCGAAAACATCCTCCCCCAAGCCGCCTCACTCTCTCTCGACCTCCGTCACATCAAAATCATCGATCCCACTTCCCCTCATTTTGCAGACGAGCTCGACCAGTTCGTCCGCCTCATGCAATCCCTGCCTCGTTTCAAAAACAACGACCCACAAGAGCTCCGCCAACTCGCCTCCCAACCCAACTACTTCGCCGCCCTCATGCTCCAACTCGGCCAAGCCGACGCCCTCGCCGGTGGACTTTGCTCCACATCTGGCTCTCTCCTACGCCCCCTCTTCCACATCATCAAACCCCGCCCCGGCTATAAATTCGTCTCCAGCGCCACAATCATCCAATCTCCAAACACCCCCATCGCACACAACGGCCTCCTATTCTTCGCAGACACAGCCGTCATCCCCAAACCCACCGTCGAACAACTCGCCCACATCGCCATCGAAACCGCTCGCCTCGCCCGTCAAATCACCGGTCAACCCCCCCGCATCGCCATGCTTTCCTACTCCACAAAAGGCAGCGCCCAAAATGAAGACATCGACCGCATCATCGCAGCCACCGCACTCGCCCGCCAACACCTCATCACCCAGCAGTTCCCAGCCGAAATCGATGGCGAACTCCAAGCCGACGCCGCACTCGTCCCCGAAGTCGCCGCCATCAAAGCCCCCAACAGCCCCGTCGCTGGAAAAGCCAACGTCCTCATCTTCCCCGACCTCAATTCCGGAAACATCGCCCTCAAACTCGTCCAACACCTCGCACGCGCCAAAGCCTACGGACAAATCCTCCTCGGCCTCGATCGCCCCGCCGCGGAGCTCTCCCGCGGCGCCTCCGTAGATGAAATCCTCCACGTCGCCGCCATCATCGCACTCCAAGCCATAGACTACCACAAGATTTATCCCGACCAAATTGCCACCACCCGTTACGACTCCTCACACTCCCCCTAGACCCTGTGCTCCGAAACGTCATCACCCCCCGCATATTCATCGCCGCCACTCGTCAAGACGACGGCAAAACAACCACCTGCATCGGTCTCTTCGCCGCACTCCAGTCCCGCTTCGAAAACATCGGCTACATCAAGCCAGTTGGCCAACGTTTTGTCTCAATCGAAGGCCACCAAATCGATGAAGACTCCCTCCTCATCGGCCGCACCTATCACGTCCGCTCACCCCTCAAAGCCATGAGCCCCATCGCCGTAGAGCCAGACTTCACTCGACGCTACCTCACCGGCGGCTGCCTCCATGAGCTCGAAACCCGAATCCAAAGCGCCTTCGACGAAGCCGCCTGGGAAAAAGACTTCATCATCATTGAAGGCACTGGCCACGCAGGCGTCGGCTCAGTCTTCGATCTATCCAATGCCCGCGTCGCCCAACTTCTCGGATCTAAAGTCATCATCGTCACCCAAGGCGGCATCGGTCGCCCCATAGATGAAATCGCCCTCAACCTCCCCCTCTTTGAAAAACACCACGTCGAAGTCCTCGGCGTTATCCTAAACAAAGTCCTCGACGACAAACGCGACCACCTCCACTACGTCGAAGCAGGCCTCGCACGATTCGGTCTCCCCCTCCTCGGCGCCATCCCCTTTCACCAAGAGCTTCGCAAACCTACCCTAAACCAAATCGCCCAAGCCATTCGCGGCACCTTCCTCTCCGGTGAAGAATACAAACGCCGCCGCGCCGGTAAGATCATCCTCAGCACCATGTCAAGCCGCCACCTCGCTCAAAAAAACACCACCGGCTCGCTCCTCATCACCACAGCAGACCGAGAAGAAATCATCATCAATGCCCTCGGCGCCGCCCGCGAAAACTTTCAAGCCCTCACCGGCATTATCCTGACGGAAAACATCCCCCCCACACCCGCCCTCCTCGACTACATCCGCTACTGCCAAGTCCCTTGCATCACCACGCCATCCGAATCCTTCACCGTCGCAAGCACCATCAGCCGCATGGTCGTCAAAACCGAAACCGGCGACCACGAAAAAATTCATCTCATCCAACAACTCGTCGAAAACAATATCGCCCTCGACCGCATCCTCGAAGCCATCGGAGGATGTCGCCGCATAAAGCTGCCCCAGTCCTCCTAATCCCTTATTTCCTTGCCTCCACAGCCCACAAATCTATCCTACTATCTACCCGCTCCCGTAGCTCAGCCGGATAGAGCAACGGATTTCTAATCCGTCGGTCGCGCGTTCGAGTCGCGCCGGGAGCACCCCCCCAGCCCTATTCCTCAAGAATAGAAAGCAAATCATCTGCTGGCTCTCTCTCCACCTTAATCTTCTGATCCGCGCACAAATTTAACGTCTTAAACTCACATACCAACGTCCCCCCCGACACCACTCGCACAGTATCTGCCCAAAGCCGCAGAGCTTTAAGCTGTCCATGCTTACCCACACACACAGTCTGCGCTCGACAATCATCGACTTCCACCTCCCCCTCAATCTCCAGTGTATTCACATCAATCCGTGCCGATCGAGCCAGCCCCCCTCTACACACATGCAAAATCGGTGTCGCCAAACTTCCCCGCACCTTCCCTCCCTCCCCGATCATCAGCTCCTTCCTCGCCGTGATACGGCTATGCACATACCCCTGCACCGTCACCCGATAAGCAATCACATGAGTCCCTCGATAATTACAACCTGCTTCAAATATCGCATCACCATGCGTTTCAATCTTCTCTCGACTTATCCCAGCAATCTCATAATTCCGGAGATTGATATACGCCCCACACCTCTCACAAAAGGTCGACAACGCCCCTTGCGCCACTCGCTGCTGATGCTCACATTTCTCACATACCACCTCTCGATCTTGACGCACTACCGGCTGAATCCGCTTCTTATTCCCTAGCTCCTCCAAAGAAAAATACTTTCCGCAACTCCGGCACATCGTCGACACTCCACCGACGGGCTCGTATTGCTGATGCCCACAATAAGGACATCTCACTTGCTGAACTGTTGCCTTCGCCTTTGCCATGGATCCTAATCTCAACACTTATCGCTGCCACAAACGTGACCACTTATTCCACTCCCTCACCGGTGGAGCCACTCGGATTCGGCCTGCCACCTTAGAACCACTCTCAATCAACAACTCCGATGTCTCTATATTACCCCTTAAGCTCCCCCCTCGCCTCACCCATACCCTCTCCTGAGCTGCTGCGTTCCCCTCAAAAATGCCACAAATTTCTAAAGCCCCATCTCCAGCTATATCTCCACAGGCTCGAGTATTTGGGGCAATAAAGCTGCTACTCTTGGTCTTCATACCTTCACCTTGCACCGCATTCTACCACAATACAAGATTCTACCAACAAAATGCGATCCTCCTTATCACAAAGACCAGACAACTCCAATCCAAGCCCTGAAACCATATCCCCCACCGACTTCATCTCCCCCGAGGGCCGTCAAAACTGGATCCACCAGCTTCTCGCCCTTCGACCAAACGACCTTCATACTTTCACCGCACTTCTCGCGCGCCTTCTCACATGGCAAACCCACCACCTGCCTCACTTCCAATCTTGGCTTAAATGCTACGTCACCAACGCGACCACCCCAACGCCACGCACCTGGCGCTCTCTCCCTGCCATTCCTCAATCTCTCTACAAAGAGATCACCCTCTACGCGCCCCCGTCTCCTCCAGCGCTTACCTTCCACACCAGCGGCACCACCGAGCATCGCCGCGGCACCGTTCACCTCCTTTCCTCCGACGTCTATCAAGCCCTCTGCACCGCCCATGCTCAGCGTATCGGGTTGCTCGATCCCGCACCGCACGCAATCTTCGCCCTGCTTCCCTGTCCTGAAGAGGCTCCTCACAGTTCTCTCTCTTGGATGATTCGCTTCTGGATAGAAGCGTTGCCTGCCTCGAGCCGCGCGAAATCTCAGTGGTTTGTTCATAACGACCAACTCCACCTCTTGGAATTTGCTCGTTGCTTACAACGATGGAACGAAAAACCCCTCCTCCTCGTCGGCACGGCCTTCGCGTGGGTTCACTTCATCGACTATGCCGAAGCTCGTTCTTTCAAAATCCGTCTCCACCCGCGCACGCAAATCGTCGAGACCGGCGGCTACAAAGGCCGATCACGCGAGCTGCGGCAAGCCGACCTCTATGCGCATCTCTCCCGAATCCTCGGCATCCCACCTGACCAAATCTGGAACGAATACGGCATGACTGAGCTCTCTTCTCAAAGCTACGCACGCGGACTCTCCTCGCCCCATCAGCCCGCACCTTGGCTACGCTACGTAATTGTGGATCCAATCACTTTTCGCCCTGTAAAAAAAGGCTCACGCGGCCTTATCAAGGCCATTGATTTGGGCAACGTTGACACGCCATGCCTCTTGCTCACAGCCGATCAAGCCATCGCTGAGGCCGACGGTCAGATCCGCCTCCTAGGACGAGCCCCACTCGCAGACGACGGTCGCGGCTGCTCCCTACCTGCCGAAACGTTTTCCTTAGTCTCTTGAGTATGACGCTCGCCCGCCG
>JANWVL010000154.1 GCA_025056655.1 Candidatus Methylacidiphilales bacterium | reverse complement strand
AAGCCTATACAGAGTGCGGCCTCTGGCTCGAAGGAAGGTTCGCCGTTACTGGCTAAGTATTACCGCAACCGCATCTATAGCACGGTCCACGGCCGCTTCCTGCAACCGGATCCGATAGGGTTTGAGGCTAGAGATGTGAATAGGTATGGGTATGTGGGGAATGGAGTGGTGAATTATATTGACCATATTGACTCATATGATCTTTGCAGATGGAGGATATCGGAAATTTTAATTGGTGCGTTGCAAAATGTAAGTCTTATTACGTCCAAGGAGAAGTATGGTCCTGTAGTGATGATGATTTTGAATATCCGCCAAAATTAGAGATTAGAAATTTCAAGGATAGAGAAAGTTTGATTTGAGATGTGGCTTTAGACCTCCGTTCGATCCCGATAGTAATGAACCAGGCTCTGACTTTCTCTTGAGTAATATAGGCGTTTGATTCTGGGGCGTGAGGCGTCTGCTCCGGGGGCTGATGGGCAGGTTATTTCAAGAGGGTAAACACTATAGAATTTTGGTATAGAGATTATTAGAATTTTATTAAAGCATTTGTTGATAAACTTGCTAATCATTCAATCATTTAATTGTGTTTTTTTGGTGAAAGGTGTAGATATAGATAGGATTGGTGAATGGTTATCCACAGGGTCGTTAGTTGATAAGGATTAATGTAATTCTTAGTAATACAGGAAGTTGCTCTAGCTCACTCTGATGAAAGAGGATCAAGTTTAAAATTATTGTTGTTTTTAACTATGGATATGGGATTGGCCGGTATGTAGTTTTAATTACAGGTGAATTTGTGCTTTGTGAGCAGTTTTAATAGAAAGCTTGCGATACGCGGTGGTTTGATTGGAAAGCAAGGGGCGAAATAGGTGTGGTTTTTTTAGATTATCTACAGTGTGAGACAAAACTAGAGTTTCATCATACGGGTTGCGGATGGGTTGGGGAGGGGTGTTGGGTGTGCGAACAGCACGGGTTTGTGTGCCTCAGATGTGTGTGTGTCTAAGCTGGGGTTGAAAATTGTGTTGTGTGTGTGATGATCGAGTTTTGGGTGGGGCATGAATTGCATCGTGTTTTCGGGATGGAGGTTGTATAAGGTGTGGGGTTACCATGACTGAGAGTTTTGATTGTGTGATCATTGGAAGTGGGATTGCGGGTTTGAGTTTGGCGATTCGGTTGGCGGATTATTGCTCGGTGGCGATTCTTACTAAGAAAGACCGGGCGGAGTCCAACACCAACTATGCACAGGGGGGGATTGCTTGTGTGACTTCGGATGAGGATTCGTTTGAGCTGCATATACGGGATACGCTTGAGGCGGGGGCGGGGTTGTGTCATCCCGATGTGGTGCGGACGATTGTGGAGGAGGCGCCAAGGCGGATTGCTGATTTGGTGGCGCTGGGGATGAAATTCACGGAGCGTGATGTTCAGGAGGGTGGCGGTCTTGATTTGACGAAGGAGGGGGGACATAGCAAGCGACGTATATTGCATGCTGGGGATATCACGGGGCGTGAGATTGAGGCGACACTTTTGCGGGCGATTGCTGCGCGTCCGCGGATACGTTTGATTGAGAATGTGCAGGCTATTGATTTGATTACGACGACGAAGCTGGGCTATACGCTTAACCCGAGATGTATTGCGGTTTATGCTTTGGAGAAGGCGACGAACCAGGTGCGGACTTATGTGGCGCGGGCGATTGTGTTAGCGACGGGTGGGTGCGGCAAAGTTTACAAGTATACGACGAATCCGGATATAGCGACTGGGGATGGTGTGGCGATGGCTTATCGGATCGGGGCGCCGATTGCGAACATGGAATTTATGCAGTTTCACCCGACATGTCTTTATCATCCGCAGGCGAGGAATTTTCTGATTTCCGAGGCTTTGCGTGGAGAGGGGGGTGAGTTGGTGGATGCGCGGGGGCGTAGTTTTATGCAGAAATATGATCCGCGAGGCTCGCTTGCTCCGCGTGATGTGGTGGCGCGTGCGATCGATGCTGAGATGAAGGAGAGCGGGGCGCCTTGTGTGTATCTTGATATGACGCGGCGTCCGAAGGATTTTTTGGTGAGGCGTTTTCCGAATATTTATGAGCGGTGTTTATCGCTTGGGATTGATATGGCGTCGATGCCGATTCCTGTGGTGCCAGCGGCGCATTATCAGTGTGGGGGTGTGCTTACGGATGTGAATGGGAGGACGCCGATTCCTGGGTTGTGGGCTGTTGGGGAGACGGCGTGCACGGGGTTGCATGGGGCGAATCGGCTGGCGAGCAATTCGTTGTTGGAGGCGTTAGTTGTTGCGCATCGGGCTGCGGAGGAGATTCGTGTGGAGTTGGAGAGGGTGAAGATGCCTGATTATGATATTCCGGCGTGGCGTAGTCATCCGGCGCAGGAGCCGGATGAGTTGGTGGTTATTAGTCATAATTGGGCGGAGATTCGGCAGTTGATGTGGGATTATGTGGGGATTGTGCGGAGCACGAAGCGTCTGCAACGGGCAGGGGCGCGGTTGCGGAATTTGAGGCAAGAGGTGAAGGATTATTATTGGAGTCATGCGATAACGGCGGATGTGATTGAGCTGAGGAATTTGGTGTTGGTGGCGTCGTTGATTGTGGATTCAGCATTGTCGCGGAGGGAGAGTCGTGGGCTTCATATGACGATTGATTATCCTTATACGGATCCGACGTGGGCACGGGATACGATTATCCAGCGTGCGGTGTGAGGGAGTGGAGGTAAGGGGATTCGAACCCCTGGCCTTCTCATTGCGAACGAGACGCTCTACCAGCTGAGCTATACCCCCGGGCGGAGGAAGTACGGGGTGAGGGTAGGACGAGGAATGGATTTTGTCAAAGCTTGGATGTGTGGGTGGGGTTGTTTATTTTGTGTCTAGGATGAAGATGCCTTGCCAGTTTGGTTCGGGGGGGTGGCGGAGGTATTCGGTGCATAGTTCGTAGTAGCCTTGTGCGCAGTAGTCGTCGGGGTGTCTTTGGAGACATTGAGCGAGGAGTGATTGGGCTGTGTGGAAGTTGCGGCGGTAGTAGTAGGAGAGTGCTTCTTCGTAGGTTTTGACCCAGTCGGGGAGGCGATAGGGGGGGTGTTGTGGGGTGGTGAGGTCAGCGATGACTTCGTGGATGCGGACGGGTTCGTTTTTGCCTTTGACTTGGACAGTGGCTAGGAGTCGAGTGAGGATGGTGTCGGGGAGGAGAGCTTGTACGGATTCTGAGATGACGATGTCGGTGTGGAAGATTTTGGTGACGCCTTCGAGGCGGGAGGCGAGGTTTACGGGGTCGCCGATGACGGTGAATTCTTTGCGTTGGGTGGCGCCGATGTTGCCGACGAGGACGGTGCCGTGGTTGAGGCCGATGCCGATTTTGAGTGGGGGGCGGCCGTTGGTTTGCCAATTTTGGTTTAATTCGGCTAGGGCGTATCGCATGGCGAGGGCTGAGCGGACGGCTGCTGTGGCATCTTGGGATGGGGAGTGGGAGAGGATGTCGCCCCATACGGCCATGATGGCGTCGCCGATGTATTTGTGGAGGGTGCCGCCTTGGGCGTTGACGCAGGCGACCATTTTTTCGAAGTATTCGTTGAGTTGGTCGACGAGTGCGATTTCGTCTGCGCCTTCGGAGAGGGACGTGAAGGAGCGGATGTCGGAGAAGAGGATGGTGACGGGTTTGCGTTGGCCGCCGAGGTTGATTTTATCGGGGTTTTTGAGGAGTTCTTGTAGGATGCCTGGGGCGATGTAGGAGCCGAAGATTTGTTTGAGGTGGGCTTTGGATTTTTGTTCGGCGCGCCAGCGGAGGAGGAAGGCGCCGAAGTGGGCGAGGAAAAAGCCGATGATGGGCCAGAAGAGGGGAAGGGTGACGTAGTTGTGTTGGGTGAGATAGATTGCTAGAAGGATGTAGAGTAGGATGAGGCCTGTGGGGATGAGGGTGGAGAGGAGAAAGGGTGCTGAGCGTAGGAGGTAAAGTGAGAGGCTTGTGATGAGGAGCCAGATGAGGAGGACGAGGGCTGGGGGGAGGGTGTTGAGGTGATCGTTTTCGAGGATGTTTGCGAGGGCGGTGAGGTGGACGAAGACAAGGGGTGTGGCTGGGGCTAGGGGAGTGGGGCCAATGTCGGTGAGGCCGGCGGCGTTTTGGCCTATGAGGAGGATTGCGTTTTGGAGGGTGGGGAAGTTGGTTGGCCAGGGCTGTCCTTGGGCGTAGGTGCGGGCGAGGGCTTGGGTGAGGGCGAGGTAGGAGATGGAGCGGTAGCGGGAGAAATCGCGGTAGTTGAGGGTGTAGCAGCCTTGATGATCGATGGGGATGAAGTGGGTGGTGCCTGCGAGGGGGAAGGAGATGTGGCGGCCGAGGTGGACTTTGATTTGTTCGATGGGGATTTCGTGTGCGACGATGAGGGTTTGTAGGGCGAGGGAGGGGAAGAGCTGGTTGCCGACGCGGACGACGAGGGGTAATGATCGGCGGACGCCGTCGGGGTCGGGCTCTGAGTTGACGAAACCGAAATAGCTTTTTTCTCGGAGTGGGTGGATGGGAAGGATGGCTGAGGGTGTGCCGTGGACTTGGTTGATATCGCCGACGATTTGGGTGAGTGGCTGGGTGAGGCCGAATGCGGTGTCGGAGGTTCTGGCGTTTTCGAGGTCGGACATGGCGCCTGTGATGAGTTTTTTGAGCTCGGAGGCGGCTTGGCTGAGGTAGGTGTCGTGGGTTTCATCGCGTGGTTCGGTGAAGAGGATGTCGAATGCTACGGCTGCAGGTTCTGCGGCGGTGAGGAGGCGGATGAGGTCGCCGTGGACGTCGCGGCTCCATGGCCAGCCGCCGAAGTGGGCGAGGGAGGGTTCATCGATGCCGACGATGATGAGTTTTTCTGGGGCTTTGGGGGTCCAGCCGAGGAAGGCACGGATTTGAAATCGCCAGTCGATGAAGAGGTTTTCGATGCGTTGTGGGAAGGTGGAGAGGTGGTTGAGGATGAAGTAGAGGGCGATGAGGATGATTGGTGTGAGGGTGTGGTAAGAGATGAGTTTTGAGAGGCGGGAGGTTTTCATTGTGCTGGGCGGAGTTTAGTGCAGTTTGTGAAAAAGTCTATGGTAAGTGACCGTGAGCGTTTTTTGACGGAGCTGGATGAGAATTTTTCTGTGCAGGCTTCTGCGGGGACGGGGAAGACGACTGCTATTGTGGGGCGGGTGGTGAATCTGGCGCGGTGGGGGATGGAGTGTGGGCGGGCTGCGGAGGTGCTTGGGAGGGTGGTGGTGGTGACTTATACGAATCGGGCGGCTGATGAGATGCGGGATCGGCTTCGACAACGTGTGTTTGGGGATGGGGCGATGGCGGTGGATGCTGGGGTGAGGCGGGGGATGGCGGAGATGTTTGTGGGGACGATTCATTCTTGGTGTGTGCGGTTGATCGAGGAGTTTGGGGTGCGGCATGGGTATCGTGTGCCGCGGGATGAGCAGGAGGGGGAGGGTGTGGAGGACGAGACGAGTTTTTTTGAGTATGCGCGAGATTTTTTTGTGGGGTATGTGGATCGGTATCGAGAGGTGTTGCGATATTTTACGGCGGATGAGGTGGGGCGTGTGGCGCGAGGTTTGGCGCGGCTGAGTGTGGATTGGGCAGAAGTTAAATTGAAAAGCGGCTCTGGAGGGGCTGTGGAGGCGGTGTTGGGGTGTCGTGAGGAGGAGCAGGAGGAGCTTGCGAATTTTTTGAGGGGGCGAGGGAGAGAGCGTGCGCTGTTTATTTACGAGTGTTGGGAGCGATTTCGGGAGGCGGTGAGGGGTGGGGAGGGATTTTGTGCGTTGCCGCCGGAGGCGGATCAGGGTGGCGGGGCGTTTAGGGCATGGATGAATGGGAAGCGGAGGCGTGTGGTGGATGAGTTGATGGTGCTTTTGATGGAGGCAGCGGGGGAGGAGGCGCGGTGGCGGCAGGAGTGGGGGTTTCGTACGGGGCGGTATGGGTTTAGTGGGCAGGTGGTGTTGGCGCATCGGTTGTTGCGTTTTGGGGATGTGCGGGAGGCGGTGCAGGGGAGGGGGTATCGTGTGATTTTGGATGAGGCGCAGGATACGGATTGGTTGCAATTTCAGTTGCTGACGGAGATGGTGAGGCCAGTGGGATGTGGGGTGTATGATTGGCCCAAGGGGGGTGGGGTTGGGCCGCGGGCTGGGCATTTTTGTATGGTGGGGGATCAGCAGCAGGCGATTTATAGGGAGCGGGCGAGGTTAAGGGATTATTTGTTTTTTCATGAGGCTTTGATAGGTGGGGGGTGCGGGGTGGGGTTGACGTTTTCAGAGACGTATCGTTGTCGTGAGGCTGTGGTGGAGTGGGTGAATGAGCGTTTTAGTAAGGTCTTGGATGGGAGGAATGGTCAGGCGGCGTATGTTCCGCTGGTGGCTGTGCCTCGGGAGGATGGGGATGGGGGGAGGGTGGAGCATTGGTTGATAGATGGGAGGGAGGATTGGTGTGGGGGTGGGGAGGGGGAGGAGAGGGGGTGTGATTATCGTAAGGTGGCTTGGGGGATGATGGCGCGGATGCGGGAGTTGGGTTGTGAGGGGCTTGGGGTGGGGGGGTGGGAGGAGGTGGCGATTTTGGCGCCGAGGTTGAGTTGGTTGGAGGCCGTGGCGGAGGCGGCGCGGGAGTGCGGGGTGCCAGTGGTGGAGGGTTTTGGGGTTGAGAATGCGCGGCGTGTGGAGTGGCGGTGGCTTGGGGCGATTTTGGCGCTGGATCAGGATGGGACGGATGAGTTTGAGGTGGCTGCGGTGTTGCGGGAGGTGTTGGGGTATACGGATGAGGAGATTTATCGGTATAAGTTTCCCGATGATGGGTCGGTGAGGCGATTGATTTTGAGTGAGGAGGCGAGTGAGGGGCGGGTGGGGAAGGCTTTGCGGGCGTTGTGGCGGGTGCGGCAGGTGGGGCGTGGGATGGGGTTGGGGGCGAAGGTGTGGTGGTGGAGTGAGGCGTTGCGGATGCGGGAGCGGGTGATGGGTTTGGATCGGGGGGCGGGGGAGGCGTGGGACGATTTGTTGATGCGGGCGTGGGATCATGAGCGGAGGGGGGGGGATGCGAGGAGTTGGCTTCGTGAGATGCGGCGGGAGCTTGGGATGAAGGGAGAGAGGAGTGTGTCGGCGCGGGGTGGGGGGGTTGAGCTTTTGACGATGCAGAAGGCGAAGGGCTTGGAGTGGGAGGTGGTGGTGGTGCCTTTTTTGTGGCGTGAGATTCGAGATGCGGTGGGGGAGTATCCGCGTGCGGTGGTGGATTGGGATGGGGGGGAGGGAAAGGTGTATGCGGCGTTGAGTGGGGATTGGAGGAGTGGGGATTATGAGCGGTGGTGTGAGGAGGATGAAGCGGAGCGGCTTCGGGAGTTGAGGCGGTATTATTATGTGGCGAGCACGCGGGCGCGGAGGCGGTTGATTTGGGTGGAGGAGGATTGGGGTGGGGAAAAGGTGTTGAAGGAGGGGGTTGGGATGAGTTGTGTGTTGGGATTGGAGGAGATTCGGGATTATCAGGCGACGGGGAGGCGGAGTTGGGTGATGGAGTGTGGGGGGGGTGAGGGGAGGTGTAGGATTTTGGCTCAAGCTGGCAGTGGTGAGCAGAAGGTGTCGCGGGTGGGAGGGGAGGGTGGGTTGGAAGGGATTTTTGTAGAGGATAGTGAGGTGGTTCCTGTGGAGTTGGGGTGCGAGGAGGCGAGTGAGGTTATAGGGCGTGTGGCGCAGAGTCGTGAGGTTGAGTTGCTGGAGCCTTTTTGGATCGAGGAGCCGGCGGTGGCATATGGGATGTGGTGGCATGAGTTGATGAGAGATTGGCCTTGGGGGGAGGGTGGGGAATGGATAAGGGAGTATGTGGGTGTAAGGTTGGATGGTTTGAGGGGTTGGGATTTGGTGGGGCGGGGCAAGGAGGAGGTGGAGAGGTGGATGGGGTCTGACTGGTATAGGTGGTTGGAAGGAGGGATGAAGAGACGATTTCATGAGTTGAGGTATTATGATCAGGGTGTGGGAGGGGAACGGGTGATTGATTTTGTGTGTGAGTGCAGGGATGGAACGTGGATTGTGGTGGATTGGAAGACCGATGGAGTGTCGGATGAGAGGGATTTTGTTTCTGCGGCTTATAAAAAGCAGGTCAGCGAATATGTGGGGGCGTTAAGAAAGTCGGGAGTTGTGGTGAAAGGGGGATATGTCTACAGCACGGTGTTGGGGAAGGTGTATGAAATATCTTGTTGACAGGTAAGGGAGAGCAGGGCAGTGTGCGTGCTTGCTTTGCGTTCAGTGAATCCTGAACGTGGAGTGAATGCAAATGCCTCTGATGAGCCGCGTGTGCGGCTGATCGGCAAGGTTTTTGCCCATGTAGCTCAGTTGGTAGAGCACGTCCTTGGTAAGGACGAGGTCACCGGTTCAATCCCGGTCATGGGCTGGCCTTGAAAGAGGCATAGCAGAAAGAAGGATGATTTGCGTAGCGGAGAACATCCTTAAATTGAAACCATGTCCCAGCCGCTAGGACAAAAAGCAATAGTAAATTGAGGTAAGTCATCCATGGCAAAAGAAGTTTTTAAGCGCGATAAGCCGCACGTTAATATTGGCACGATCGGCCACGTTGACCACGGTAAAACTACATTAACTTCAGCAATCACTGTGATCCTTTCTAAGAAAGGATTGGCCGAGGCAAAGGCATATGAACAGATTGACAATGCTCCGGAGGAGAGAGAGCGAGGAATTACGATTAATACGGCACACGTTGAATACCAAACTGAAAAACGCCACTATGCTCACGTGGACTGCCCTGGGCATGCGGACTACGTTAAGAACATGATTACGGGTGCAGCTCAGATGGACGGCGCGATTTTGGTTGTGAGCGCCGCGGACGGTCCCATGCCACAGACTCGCGAACACATTCTTTTGGCCCGACAAGTCGGGGTGCCGGCACTTGTGGTGTTTTTGAATAAATGCGACATGGTGGATGATAAGGACTTGCTCGACCTTGTGGAGTTAGAGGTGCGCGAGCTGTTGACCAAGTATGAGTTTCCTGGGGATAGTATTCCGATTGTTCGGGGCAGTGCGACGAAGGCGCTTGCTGCGGGAGATCCTTCACATCCCGATGCTAAGTGCATTCTCGATTTGATGGATGCCGTGGATAACTACATACCAACGCCTGAACGTCCGAAAGATCAGCCTTTTCTGATGCCGATCGAGGACGTATTCAATATTGAGGGCCGCGGCACAGTGGCTACAGGGCGTGTTGAGCGCGGTGTGTTGAAAAAGATGGAAGAGGTCGAAATTGTCGGTCTACGTCCTACGCAGAGGACGACGGTGACGGATATTGAAATGTTCCGGAAGATTCTTGATACTGCTGAGGCTGGAGATAACGTAGGGTTGCTTTTGCGCGGTATCAAAAAAGAGGATATCGAGCGCGGACAGGTCATCGCTAAGGTAGGGTCGATCAAGCCGCACTCAAAATTTAGAGCCCAGGTATACGTTCTATCAAAAGAAGAAGGCGGGCGCCATACACCGTTTTTTAGCGGTTACCGTCCGCAGTTTTACTTTAGAACGACTGACGTTACGGGCAACATCAAACTCAAGGAGGGTGTGGAAATGGTCATGCCCGGTGATAATGTAGAGATCGAAGTTGAGTTAATCACTCCGATAGCTTTGGAGAAGTCGATACGTTTTGCAATTCGAGAAGGAGGTCGAACTGTAGGAGCAGGTCGCGTTACTGAGATTCTTGATTAATTCGTAAGGATGACTTACATATAATAATGATCTGCGGGTTGGTGAAATCCAGCCCGCAGATAAAAGAGGGCAGTAGTTCAATTGGTAGAGCAGCGGTCTCCAAAACCGTCGGTTGGGGGTTCGAGTCCCTCCTGCCCTGGTTATCAATGCTGTTACATTAATCTGACATGAGTGAGTCGAGCTTACTAAAATGGGGAGGTCCAGTATTTAACACCACAACTGTGGTGATGCTGATTGCTTTGGTTGTCTCACTCTTGATTTGGCGTAAGGTTGGGACTCAGATAAAGGCTTTTTTGGATCAGACGCGAGCTGAGTTGCAAAAATGCACGTGGCCATGGGATCCTAGCCAGAAAGGGTTAAAGAAATATAAGGAGCTGATTGACTCATCTGTGGTTGTGATCGTAGCGTCAATATTTTTGGCGACATTTATTACATCAGCGGATTTTATTTTAGTTAAAGTCATAGGCTTCATCACACGAATGCATTAACAGAGAATTCTCATGACAGAAAATTCCCCAGGTTGTTCCTCAAGCTCTTCTGCCACTAATCCTCCGGGACCCGTCGAGTGGTATGCGTTGCATGTTTTGTCAGGGCAGGAGTATCGGATTAAAAAAAACATAGAGACGCGAATAAAGACTGAAGAGATAGGGGACCTTATTTTTCAGGTTATTATACCGATAGAAAAGGTTTCGGAAGTTAGGCGTGGGAAAAAAGTCGAGACGGAACGGAAGCTCTATCCTGGCTATCTTTTTATTCAAATGATATTGCGGGATTTTGAAGGTAAACTGATTGATCGTGCATGGTATTTCATTCGTGGAACTAACGGTGTAATCGGATTTGCCGACGGCGATCAACCCCTTCCAATGCCAAAGGAGCAAGTTGATTCTTTGCTACGGCAAATCAAAGAAAAGGAGGATAAAGTTATTCCTAAAGTCGCGCATCAGGTCGGAGACAAGGTAAAGGTCGAAGAGGGGCCTTTTCAAAGTCAAGAGGGGATTATTGAGGAAATCGATCACGAGAGAGGAAAACTTAGAGTTTCCGTTAGTCTTTTTGGTCGCTCTACTCCTGTAGAGCTTGAATTCTGGCAAGTGGAAAAAATCCAATAAGAAACGTTCAAAGAAGATATGGCAAAAGAAATCGCAACTTACATTCGCCTACAGATACCTGCGGGACAGGCGAACCCTGCTCCTCCCGTCGGCCCTGCACTGGGACAACACGGCGTCAATATCATGGCTTTTTGCAAGGAATTTAACGCTGCTACACAAAAGGAAGCGGGGAATATCCTCCCGGTAGTTATTACAGTCTACAAAGATAAGTCCTTTAGCTTCATCACTAAGTCTCCTCCGGCAGCAGCTCTTCTCAAAAAAGCGGCGGGAATTGCCTCAGGTTCTAAAGAACCAAACCGGGTTAAGGTGGGTAAGATTACGAAAAAACAACTCATGGAGATCGTTAAAATTAAAAGGAAAGATCTCAATGCCAACTCCGATGAGGCGGCCATGCGAATAATAGCTGGCACAGCTCGAAACATGGGTATTGACATCGTAGATTGAACAGCTATTATCTATTATCTATTTTATCACACGGCTTAAGTTCAATGCATCTTCATATGGCTAAAAAGCACAGTAAGCGGTATCTAGCTGCATTAAAAAAATATGATCCCCAAAAACATTACTCACTAAGTGAGGCGGTGAAAATACTCAAGACCTTCCCTAAAGGCAAAACAGACGAGACAGTTGACCTCTCTTTCCGTCTTGGAGTAGATCCTAAACAAAGTGATCAAATGGTGCGCGGAACAGTCACGCTACCGAATGGATCAGGAAAGAGCGTTAAAGTTCTAGTCTTTGCTAAAGGGGCTGCCGCCGATGCCGCAAAGGCAGCGGGTGCAGAATACGTTGGATTTGAAGACTTAATTAAGAAAGTCAGCGAAGGGTTTCAGGATTTTGACGTAGCGATTGCTACGCCAGATGCAATGAATGAAGTTAGGAAATTGGGTAAAATTCTTGGACCGAAGGGGCTGATGCCCAATCCCAAGACGGGCACTGTCACAACCGATACAGCTGCTGCGGTGAAAGCATGTAAAGCAGGTCGAGTCGAGTTTAAACTCGACAAATCAGGAAATGTCCATACATACATAGGTAAGGCGTCGTTTGAAGAAAGAGCACTTACAGAGAACGCACAAGCAACCATCGATGCTCTATCAAAAGCCAAACCAGCCTCCTCAAAAGGAAGGTTTATATTGAATTGTGCTATATCAACGACTTTTTCTCCTTCTATTAAGATAGCTCTTCAAAATTAGAATATATAGAATTTATATGCGTCCTGAAAAAAATTCTATAGTTGACTGGATTAAATCAAAAATTAATCGCTCACCGTATGTAATCATTATTAATTACACTGGTCTTAAGGTATCTGAATTTAATGAGCTCCGGAATCGTCTCTATAAAGTTAATGCCCAATGCCGAGTAACTAAAAATACACTGCTTAGAAGAGCGTTGAGGGAATTGAATCTGCCTGACTACACACCGGGGATAAGCGGGCAGACGGCAGTGGTTTTTGGTCAGAGCGATGTCTGTGCAGCCGCCAAAGTTCTAAAAAACTTTATAGATGAATTTAAGAAACCGAGTTTAAAAGGAGGTATTCTAGAATCTGCAATAGTAACGCAAGATCAGATATTATCTTTGGCTGACCTGCCTTCCAAGGAGGTTTTGCTTGCCCAAATTTTAGGATTACTCAAAGCGCCTGCTAATAAACTTGCGCAGCTTTTGAATACACCAGCGAGCCAACTTGCTTACTTAATTAAGGCTAAGAATGGATAACTTAAACCTACTATTTAGAATTCAAAGAATTTACGGGCGAGTGAGTGAGCGTCCCACTCACTCAGGGGAAAGGGCATTAGTCTATCTAGCGCTGAAGCCCTTCAGCGATAATCGTTATGCGGGTGCATAACACTAGATAAACTAAATTCATAGGACGAAAAATTATAAATAAGGAAAACTATGCCAGCAGATCTTAAAACACTGGTTGACCAGCTTAGTGCTCTAACGGTATTAGAAGCAGCTGAGCTCGTCAAGCAACTTGAAGAAAAATGGGGTGTAAGTGCAGCAGCGCCAGTTGCCGTTGCAGCAGCGCCTGGTGCGGCTCCAGCCCCTGGTGCTACTCCAGCGCCTGCGGCTGAAGCCAAGACCACATTCGACGTGATTCTGAAAGAAGCAGGTGCAAACAAAATAGCAGTGATTAAGGAAGTCAGGGCTGTAGTTCCAGGCCTTGGATTGGCTGATGCTAAAGCTCTGGTTGAAGGAGCTCCTAAACCTATCAAAGAGGGCGTCAGTAAAGAAGAAGCGGAAGAGATCAAGAAGAAGATTGAGGCCGCAGGCGCTAAAGTGGAGATTAAATAAAAGGACACTGCATGATTTATACAATGGTGTGCATTTTGATAGCTAATCTTAATGCATGTCCTTGTATAGATTACAGAAAGCCAAGCAGTCTTTATATGACTGCTTGGCTTAATTGTCTTAAAAACTAAAACTATAAAATGAGTATGAGCAAGCCTACTAACAAGCGGATTAATTTTGGAAAACTGCAAGAAGCTATAGAGATTCCGAATTTGATCGAAACACAACTTCGCTCATACAGGGAGTTATTACAAGCGGATGTGCCTCCAAATAAGAGGAAAAATGAAGGGCTAGAAGCCGTTTTTAGGGAAGTGTTTCCTATTGAGAGTTATGATGGTAAAATCAAATTGGAATACGTGCATTATGAAATTCTCGAGCCTAAAACAAATCCCGTGGATTGCCTTAGAGAAGGGCAGACGTATTCTGCACCTTTATACGTTACTTTTCGGCTCAGGCAGGAAAACGGAGTCAAGGAAGACAGAGTTTTTATGGGGGACATTCCTCTTATGACTCCTTCGGGGAGCTTTATTTTTAATGGTTCTGAGAGAGTCGTCGTCAGCCAGATTCATCGCTCTCCGGGGATATGTTTTGAGTCCACTTTGCATGCCAATGGTAAGGTGCTTTACAATTATAGAATTATTCCTGATCGAGGCACCTGGCTGGAAGTGGCTTTTGATACCACGGATACTTTATATGTTCATTTAGATCGTCGGAAGAGACGTCGGAAGTTTTTAATTACGACATTTCTCAGAGCGTTGGGATTTGGTTCGGACGAGGAAATTATACGCAAATTTTATAATGTTGAAACCTTAAAGCTTTCAAGCCATCTTGATGATGAAGCCATCGGGAACAAAACATTGTTTACAGAAATTCGAGATCCTGAGAATCGGGATATTGTTATAGCAAGGGCGTTTGAGCCTTTGACTAAAGCAGTGATTCGCCAACTTGCAGATTTGGGATATAAACAAATCTCAGTTATTGATATCAGCACTGATGATACGATAGTTAAGTGCCTTAAAAAAGACACGTCTAAGGATACAGAGAGTGCATTAAAAGAGATTTATCGTCGGCTTCGTCCCGGAGATCCTCCGACGATAGCTAATGCGAGGCTTTTGCTTAAGAGATTATTCTTTGACCCCAAACGCTACGACTTGGGCAAAGTTGGTAGATTTAAACTTAATCAAAAGCTTGGTCTGAAAATAGACGATAATACAAGGATATTAACCAGTGATGATGTTATTGAAGCAACAAAGTATCTGATGGATTTGAGGCGCGGTGAGAGAGTGGTGGATGATATAGATCATCTAGGTAGCCGTAGAGTGCGCACAGTGGGTGAGTTGTTTGCCAATCAATGCCGTGCAGGTCTAGCTCGCACGGAGCGATTGGTGAAAGAACGGATGACACTATTTGACGTGAATACGGAGGGGATGACACCACAGAAATTGATCAATCCCAAGGCACTTTCCGCTGCAATTCGAGATTTCTTTTCAAGGAGCCAGTTGTCACAATTAATGGATCAAATCAATCCTTTGTCGGAAATTACGCACAAGCGTCGTTTATCAGCTTTAGGCCCCGGCGGCTTATCGCGCGATCGTGCAGGTTTTGAAGTCCGTGACGTTCACCCATCTCATTACGGCAGGATATGTCCTATAGAAACGCCTGAGGGGCCAAATATAGGATTGATTAACTCGATGGCTTGCTTCGCTAGGATCAATGAGTATGGATTTATAGAAACTCCTTATCGTCGTGTAGAGAATGGAGTAGTTACAGAAACTATAGACTATCTTACGGCTGATGAGGAGGAGAATTATGTCGTCGCGATGGCAAACACTCCATTGGATGAGAATGGTAGGATTATATCTGAAAAGGTGGCAGTGAGGCAACGAGGGGAGTTTTTAGAAGTGAAGCCAGACCTAGTGGATTATATGGATGTATCACCTAAGCAGCTAGTATCTGTTGCCGCCAGTCTTATTCCGTTTTTAGAACATGACGATGCTAATCGAGCTTTAATGGGTTCTAATATGCAACGTCAGGGAGTTCCACTGATCGTTACAGAATCTCCGATAGTGGGTACGGGCATGGAGGCTAAAGTGGCTCGAGATTCTCTGGCTGTAGTGGTAGCTGAGGGGCCTGGAAAGGTAGCTTCTGTTTGCTCAGACCGGATTATCATTACTCCTGATGGTGAACTACCTGAAGGGAAACGAAAATTAAAGCATGATCCAGAAAACGGTATATATATTTACGATTTAAAGAAATTCATGAGATCTAATGCGGGGACTTGCTATAACCAGAAGCCAATAGTTAGGCGTGGAGATAAGGTTAATAAGGGAGATGTGATAGCCGACGGACCTTGCACGGATAATGGTGAGTTGGCACTAGGTAGAAATGTGTTAGTGGCATTTATGCCTTGGAATGGATATAATTTTGAAGATGCTATTCTAATTTCAGAGCGCATCGTTAAAGAAGATGTATATACTAGTATCCATATTGAGGAATTTGAGATAAGTGCCCGCGATACGAAACTTGGTCCGGAAGAAATTACACGAGATATCCCTGGAGTTGGAGATGAAGCTTTGAAGAACTTGGATATAGATGGTGTGATAAGAGTGGGTGCAGAAGTTAAACCAGGGGATATTTTAGTAGGAAAGATTACGCCCAAGAGTGAAACTGAGTTAGCTCCAGAAGAGAGGCTACTTCGAGCTATATTTGGCGAAAAAGCTGCCGATGTAAAGGACTCTTCCTTGCGTGTTCCATCTGGCACTTATGGGATAGTGATGGATGTGAAGATAACAGGTGGAAAACAAGCTAATGAAAGTGAAAAACCGCAGAAAATAACAGGTCCTGAGGCTAAGAAATTAAGAAAGGAGATTGAAGCCAAATATGAAAAGAAGGATCAAGAGATTAAGGCAGATTTGACGCAAGCACTGTCAAATGTATTGCTAAACGAGAAAATTCCACTTGATGTAGTGAATGCACAAACAGGCGAAATTATTATTCCTGCTAATCGAAAGATTACTAAGACTTTGCTGAGTAAGCTTGCTAAAATCTATGATCATATAGAGATAGACCCGAGTCCGATAAGAATCAAGATATTCGATATTATAAATTCTTTCCTGCCACGTTTTGAGCAGATGAATAATGAAAAAGAGATGGAATTGGAGAGACTAGAGACGGATGAAGAGACATATGAGCCTGGGACTCTCAAGCAAGTAAAAGTCTATATTGCGAGTAAGCGAAAGTTGTCGGTTGGCGATAAGATGGCGGGTCGTCATGGAAATAAGGGTGTAGTTGCAAAAATTGTTCCTGAAGAGGACATGCCCTTTTTGCCTGATGGCACGCCTGTGGATATCGTTCTTAATCCATTGGGAGTGCCTTCACGTATGAATGTAGGCCAAGTGCTCGAGACCCACTTAGGGATTGCTGCACAAAAGTTAGGTTTTAAAGTTGCAACCCCTGTGTTTGACGGAATCAAAGAAGAACAGATCCGCTCTTTCCTGAAACAGGCAGGTTTAGATGAAGACGGTAAAACTATTCTTTACGATGGTCGAACAGGCGAGCCTTTCGATCAACGGGTAGTAGTCGGTATAATCTATATGATGAAGCTTGGGCATCTTGTTGTGGATAAAATTCATGCTAGAGCCGTAGGTCCTTACTCGCTAGTTACACAACAACCACTTGGGGGCAAAGCACAGTATGGTGGTCAAAGATTTGGAGAGATGGAGGTGTGGGCAATGGAAGCATATGGGGCTGCTTATACACTTCAAGAGTTACTTACGGTCAAGTCAGATGATGTTGCTGGTAGAACTCGAATTTATGAAAGTATTGTGAAAGGGGACAATACTCTCAGACCTGGGATACCCGAGTCCTTTAATGTTTTAATTAAGGAAATGCAAAGTCTATGCCTCGATGTAAAAGTGGGCCAGCGTTCAGCGATAATAGATGATTGGGAGGACTCAACATCTTCAATTCTTTCTACCAACGAGTCGTTGGATACAGGAAAAGCTGCTTAAATCCGTAAGTATATAGAAACTAGAAAGGAGTGAGCTATGTCGAATACAGAGTTAAATTATGCAAGGATGTCTTCTGATAGCTCTCGATTGGCAGTCCATGAGTTACTAACTGGAGGGCGAGCAGTCGGTGCTGATGAAGTTGCGATATCTATAGCTTCTCCAGAAGCCATTCGCGCTTGGAGTAGAGGAGAAGTAAAGAATCCAGAGACGATTAATTATAGAACGTTTAAGCCTGAGAAGGGGGGCCTCTTTTGCGAGCGAATCTTTGGACCAACAAAAGATTATGAATGTGCTTGTGGCAAATACAAAAGGATAAAGTATAAGGGAGTGATATGCGATCGGTGCGGGGTAGAGGTGACTCAAGCAAGAGTGCGTAGGGAAAGAATGGGTCATATTGAATTAGCTGTCCCTATTTCACACATATGGTTTTTTAAATGCATGCCTAGTCGTTTGGGACTTATGATGGATATGACAGCTCGAGAACTCGAGAGAGTTATATATTATGAAGACTACATGGTTGTAGATCCTGGACAGACTCCTTTGCAGCCTAAACAGTTACTCAGTGATAAAGAATATAGAGAGGCTATAGCACAATATGGCGAAGGATCATTTGTCGCCAAAATGGGAGCAGAGGCTGTGAGAGATATACTTAAAGCTATAGACCTTGATGATTTAATTAAGAGGCTGAGTGATGAGATGGCTGCAACACGAAGCAAACAAAATAAAAAGAAGTTAGCTAAGAGACTAAAACTGGCTCAAGGATTTCGAGACTCGGGAACTCGACCTGAATGGATGATTCTTGAAGTTCTGCCTGTGATTCCTCCTGATTTAAGGCCACTTGTGCCGCTGGAGGGAGGGCGCTTTGCGACTTCGGACTTAAATGATTTATATCGTCGTGTTATTAACCGAAATAATCGCTTAAAAAGCTTACTACAGCCGAATACACCAGAGGTAATCATAAGAAACGAGAAACGGATGTTGCAAGAGGCTGTAGATGCGCTGTTGGATAATGGCAGGCACGGGAGACCGGTAACTAGCAGTGGGAATCGTCCATTAAAGTCTTTGTCTGACATGCTCAAGGGGAAGACCGGTCGCTTTAGGCAGAATTTGCTAGGTAAGCGAGTGGATTATTCGGGTCGTTCGGTCATAGTTATTGGGCCTGAGTTAAAGCTTCATCAATGCGGTTTACCTAAGAAGATGGCGTTGGTGTTATTTGAGCCATTTATTATTAGGCGTCTGAAGGAGTTGGGGCAGGTTCATACAGTGCGCAGTGCTAAAAAGATGATAGAAAGGCAAGAGAATATTGTATGGGATATCTTAGAAGACGTCACGAAAGGCCATCCTGTATTACTCAATCGTGCTCCGACTTTGCATAGGCTTTCTATTCAAGCATTTGAGCCAAAGTTGATAGAAGGTGAGGCTATTAGAATCCATCCGCTTGTCTGCACAGCATATAACGCAGACTTTGACGGAGATCAGATGGCTGTCCATGTTCCATTATCTGTAGAGGCACAGCTTGAAGCTAGGCTGTTGATGTTATCGACAAATAACATCTTTTCGCCATCAAGTGGGCGACCGATAACGACTCCGACGCAAGATATTACTTTAGGGTGTTATTATATAACCTTGATGGCAAAACGCCAACAGCATCAAGAATCTAAACGTCTTCCTCTATTCGGATCGGCTGATGAAGTTCTTTTTGCGCATGCTGAGAAGTTGATTCAAACACATGAACCGATACTTTATAGAAATCCGGATTGGGGTAAAAAAACGCCGTTTGGAGATCCGGACTCGAAGTTGATAACTACGACGGCTGGTCGCGTTATCTTTAACCAGGTGTGGCCGGAGAATCTTGGTTTCTATAACAAGACATGTGGCAAGAAGCAACTAGGGGAGATTATATTGAAATGTTACCAGATCGCGGGGCATGACGCGACTGTGAAATCTTTGGATAAACTTAAAGAACTTGGATTTAGTGAAGCAACTCGTGCGGGGATATCTATAGGCATAGATGACATGATTATACCGGAAGAAAAAGACAGAGTCATACAAAAGGCGCATGAGCAGATTGCGGTAGTGGAAAAGCAGTATCGATCTGGAGCTATCACGGAAGGAGAAAGGTATAACAAGATTGTGGATATCTGGACGCAGGCTACTGATGAGATTTCTGGAGTGATGTTTCGGACGTTAGATTATAACAAAGGGCGGAGAGAATTGAATCCACTTTATCTAATGGTGGATTCAGGGGCGCGTGGAAATAAGCAGCAAGTTAGACAGTTAGCGGGTATTCGCGGTTTGATGGCTAAACCTTCAGGGGACATCATAGAAAGACCCATTCTTTCTAATTTCCGGGAAGGTTTGTCTGTAATCGAGTATTTTATCTCTACTCATGGTGCCCGTAAAGGGCTTGCAGATACGGCCCTTAAAACTGCTGATGCTGGTTACATGACTCGGAAATTACACGACGTGGCACAGGACGTAATTGTGACGGAGGAGGATTGTGGGACAACGAAGGGGATATGGGTGCAAGCAATTTACGAAGGAGATGAGGAGATTGTTCGTCTTGCAGACCGAATTATTGGACGTGTCTCGTGTGATGAGATACGCAACCCTGTGACTGGAAATATTATCGTCAAGGCTGGCGAACTTATAGATGAGGCTAAAGCTTCCGAAATTGAGAATATAGGCCAAGAGAGAGTTCGAATACGGTCTGTGCTTACCTGCGAAACGCACCGAGGGGTATGCGCCAAGTGCTACGGTTATAATTATGCGAGTGCGCGTATGTCAAAACCAGGGGATTCGGTAGGTGTGATTGCAGCACAATCTATCGGTGAGCCAGGGACACAGCTTACGATGCGCACGTTTCATATCGGTGGCACAGCCTCTCAAGTATTTAAACAACCTCAGATACGAGCTAAGAATGATGGTGTGGTGCAATTTATTGATCTACGCGTAGTTCAAGATCAAGAGAAAAATTATGTTGTCTTAAACAAAAACGGATTTGTGGCTATTGTTGACGATGAAGGCAGGGAGCTGGAGCGATATAGTATTGTTATTGGCTCGGTTATAAGCGTGGGAAATGGGCAGCGTATACCCAAGGGGACGGTCTTTGCACAGTGGGATCCATATAACATACCCATACTTACAGAGAAATCTGGCACAGTCGAGTTTAAGGATATTATAGAGGGGGTAACGATGAAGCGGGAAATCGACGAGGCCAGTAAACAGGCAGGTATGGTAATTATCGAACACAAGGAGGATCTTCATCCGCAGATTGTGATTGTAGATGAAAACAAAGAAGTTGTTGCTTCCTACAGCATTCCCGCTGGGGCGCATATTGAAGTGAAGGCCAATCAGAAAGTGTCAGCTGGCCAACGCCTGGCTAAGACTCCTCGTAAAGTGGTTAAAACGAAAGATATCACCGGTGGGCTACCGAGAATTGCAGAGCTATTTGAGGCGAGAAAACCCAAAGATGCTGCTGAGATTGCTCGTATAGATGGGATCGTAGATATTGTTGGAATTGTCCGCGCCAAAAAGAAATTGATCATTCGAAATCCGGAGACTAAAGAAGAGGAGGAGCATCTAATCCCCTTATCTAAGCATCTTATCGTATACAAGGGTGACTATGTCAAAAAAGGACAACAGCTCACCGAGGGACCTGTCATGCCGCACGAGATCTTAGAAGTGTGCGGGGTTAGCGAATTGCAACAGTATCTTCTTAACCAGGTGCAAGAGGTTTACCGCTTACAGGGTGTAGAAATTAATGATAAACACATAGAAATCATTATTCGTCAGATGCTAAGGAAGGTGAAAATCACGGATCCGGGTGACACAGACTTTTTATGGGGTGATCAGGTCGATCGGATTACTTTCGAATTGGCAAATCGGGAAATTGAAGAGAAAGGTGGTAAGCCGGCAGAAGCGACCCCAGTTCTTCTGGGCGTAACGAAGGCCTCTTTAGAAACCGAGAGTTTTATCTCTGCAGCTAGTTTCCAAGATACAACACGAGTGCTTACAGAAGCTGCTACTATGGGTAAGATTGATTATTTGCGCGGTTTCAAAGAGAACATCATAATGGGGCATATCATCCCTGCTGGAACAGGCTTTATAGGCCATAGAGCCATTCGAATCATTGAGAAAGGTGAACCAGTAGGTGAACCCATAGTAGAGAAAGAAAAGAAAGAGGCGTTACAAATTTTAGGAGAAACAACATCTTAATAGGTGCAACACCATAGTAAAGTCTGTCTATGAAAATAACAGTAGTCGGTGCGGGTTTTGTTGGCTCAACGACAGCACAAAGAATAGTAGAAAAAAATTTAGGAGACGTAGTTCTACACGACATCATTGAAGGGATGCCTCAGGGTAAGGCGCTTGACATTATGCAAAGTGCATGCCTAGAGGGATTTGAGGTAAAAATTTACGGCACAAATAATCCTGCTGACTATGAAGGCTCGGATATCGTGATTGTAACTAGCGGCCTTCCGCGCCAGCCGGGTATGAGTCGAGATGATTTGTTGTATAAAAATGCTGAGATTGTCAGGGGCGTAGCGGAAAACATTAAAAAGTATGCCCCTACATCTATAGTGATTGTAGTGAGCAATCCGTTAGATGTCATGACGTATCTCGTGGGAGCTGTGACGGAATTTCCACGCCATCGCGTTATGGGGATGGCAGGGGTGCTTGACTCAGCCAGATTTCGAGCATTTGTAGCGATGGAACTTAACGTTGCTCACAAGGATGTTCAAGCCATGGTTCTCGGGGGCCATGGTGACGATATGGTGCCCCTTGTTCGTTATACTACTGTTAGTGGGATTTCTGTGGATAAGTTAATCACAGCTGAACGTCTGAATGCGATTGTAGAGCGCACGAGAAACGGAGGGGCTGAGATTGTTAAGCTACTTCAAAAGGGGAGTGCATATTATGCTCCCTCCGCTGCTACGGTGCAAATGGTGCAGTCTATCGTTCGTGATGAAAAAAGGGTTCTGCCTGTAGCTGCATGGTGTACGGGTCAGTATGGGATTAGGGATCAGTTTGTCGGAGTGCCTGCGATATTAGGGCGCAATGGAGTAGAGAAGGTAATCGAATTGGAGCTTACTCCTGAGGAGCTTTCTCAACTGCAGTCTAGCGCGGCTCATGTGGCGCAAAGCATTAAAAAGCTGAATCTTTGATGATAGGATGATCGGCCACTTATGGCTACTGAACAGCTTCTAAGTAAGCTCAAGGAGGAGCTTCTTCTTATGGCTAGCCTCGCCGAGCGTAGCCTCAAGGAATCAGTCAAGGCGATAGTAGACCGAGATGATAAGATTGCCGAAAAAGTTCAAGCCGATGACTCAGAGATCGATCGTTTAGAGGTTTCTATAGAGGAGATGGTAGTCACATATATTGCTACGCATGCTCCAGTTGCTAAAGATTGTCGACTGATGCTCGTCCTTACGCGTATATGCGGTAACCTTGAACGTATCGGTGATGAATCGGTAACCATAGCACGACGCGCAGTAGAACTTAACGCTGAACCACCGCTTAAACCGCTCATTGACATACCGAGGATGGCTTCACTCGCACAAGAGATGCTACGTGATGCTTTGCAAGCGTTTATCCGAGAAAAACCCGATGAGATGCAAAAGCTTATTCAGCGGGATAAGATAGTGGACGCCATAAACAAACAGCTTGCGCGAGAGCTCACAAGCTACATGATTGAAAAGCCGGCGACAATTACACGCGCCTTGAATTTGATGACGGTATCTAAGTCCATTGAGCGAATAGCGGATCATGCAAAAAACATTGCCGAAGAAGTTTATTATCTTCACCTCGGCACGGATATCCGTCACCAGCAGCTTGTATCTAAAACCGACTAGGTGATTTTATCGAAAGGATAAAAAAGCCCTGAAAAAATCTAAGGCTTCAACTTTGTATGTATAACTCGAATCGAGCCTAGTCTTATTCTTTGATTTAGTTTGCAGGGGGCTGTGGGATCGAGTTTGGTTCAGAGGTGGGAGTTGATTCTGGGGAAGGATTGGAGACTTGCCATGCAAATCGACCATCGCCGACTTTGATGATATTAGAAAATTTCTTCCCCGTCGTATAAAACCAACTGAAGATATTATTGTTAGGAACACCTAGCTTTTCTGCAATATCTCTTACGGCGAGTCCTTCTGGGCCTGCGGTTTGTAAGAGATCAACAATTAGTTTTTTCAAAGGTAGTGACTTTTTCTTATTCGCAGTTCGCTTAGCCTGCACGGCTTTTCCTATCCGTGTGTTTCTCTTGGAACGTCTTTTTCTAGACGCTCTAGATGCTGTCGTATTCTCCAAATGCGTTTCATCAGAGGCACTTAATGCTCTTAATTGCTCGTCGATTGCAGCTATCTTCGCAAGTAACGCTTCTTTTTCCTTCATTAGTCGAAGGATATTTTGCAACTGTTTCGGTGTTAGTTTTGTGATGTCCATAGCGATTTATACATTATAAAATTTTTTATGAATAGCAACTCTGAATTTATCGTGATTTTTTGTTTCCTCAAGCCAACCCACGATCTGATAAATCAAGTTCATCCAATCCCAGATAGTGCCCTATTTCGTGATGTAGAGTTAACGCAACTTCTTTATGGAATCGTCTTAAATTTTGATCCGCGTAGTTCCAGATATTAATGAAAAATAAAGTTATACTTGGAGGTTGATCCATTGGGCATTGAAAACTCTCCAGCATAGTGGTTCCCTGGAATAAGCCTAACGTATCTTGACTGACTCCTTTGTGGATATTCGGAATGGGTGATGGAAAAACATAAAATGTGATAGAGCTGATTTGAGATCGAATTTCAAATGGTAGGCGCAAGAGGGTGTTTCTAACATTATGAAGGGTTAATCGGCGCAGAAAATTTTCCATTACAAGTGGCTTTTCTCGATGAATGCTCGGCCTGGTTGAGATTTTCTATTGTTGAATTGTGTTTTATATTTTTTCGCAGAAGGTGAGTAGGATTTGCAAGTTTGAAATGTTAGAGTAGAATTATAGCATATGCTTACCTCATCACAAGTTTTGGATTTGCTAAATCAACAAATAGGGAATGAGTTTTCTGCCTCGCTTCAATACACAGCGATAGCTGCGCATTTCGAGGCTGAGGCCCTTCCAGAGCTTGCGGCTTTCTTCTATAAACAATCTGACGAAGAGAGGGGACATGCCTACAAGTTTTTGAAATATGTCATCGACGTAGGCGGGCGCGCCGCAATTCCGGCTATACCAGCGCCTATATGTCAGTTTCAATTTGCCGAGCAGGCAATAGCACTCAGCCTTCAGCGAGAGAAGGAAGTGACTCAACAGATTCATCACATCCTTCGAGTTGCCATCTCCGAAAGCGACTATACTACACAAAATTTTCTGCAATGGTTCATTGAGGAGCAACTCGAGGAGGTCGCCACAATGGATCATTTATTGAAAGTTGTGCAACGTGCAGGAGAAGGCGGACTCCTTCACGTAGAGCAGTATCTTGCCCGAAAAAATCAAGAAAACCAACACGATAAAGATTGATCTTCTAGATTAGATTTAGAATTGGGTTATGTCAGAAAACTTGATTACGCTCACTCGAGATGTCACGGCTATACAAATCCCTAGTGGCAGCAGTATTCATCTGCCGGCCGGCACGTCAGTTCTCATCACGCAAGCTCTCGGCGGCACATACACTGTCATCGTGCCGCATCAACCCGGACTTTTTCGTATAGAGGCTGAGGACGCCGACGCCTTAGGCAAACAAGCACGGATTCAAACTTCTCCCACCCCAGTCGGCACGACAACGACTATCACAGAAAACGATATCTGGGAGGTCTTGAAAACTTGCTACGATCCTGAAATTCCCGTCAATATTGTTGATCTAGGGCTGATCTATGCACTCACTCTTGAGCAGCAACCCGAGGGCGCAGTCGTTCATGTCAAAATGACGCTTACAGCTCCCGGCTGCGGAATGGGACCAGTTATTGCTAACGATGCCCAAAAGAAAATCGCAGCCCTACCAGGAGTTCATCGAGCTCAGGTGGAAGTCGTTTGGGACCCTCCTTGGAACCCTTCTCGCATTTCAGCTGAAGGCCGAAAAAAACTCGGAATCGCTTAATCCTCCACGTCTTTAATTTCTTCCTCATGATACATTAATCCATTAAAAACAACGGCGACCTTCCCTCATCCATTCGCCGTTCCAATCACACTAACACAACCCCAACGACGCTCATAAACGAACTAAAGCCAACACCTCCCCCACCTCATTCACACGCCTCAGTTCCCGAGAGACCAAATTCTTCAGCAACACTCCTTGCTGATCGAACATCACTCCCCATCGTGCTCCGCGCTCCTCGGCCAATTCATATTGCCTGCTAATCTTCGACGCCTTCAACGCCACATCCACGCACAGCCCATTCTCCCGCAGCGCCTGCGTCCAGCGATCGGCATCAGCTCGAAACTTTTCATCCTCCACAAAAATAAAAACATCTACCCCCATCCGCCTGTCTGCCTTCCATCCTTTCAGCCGCAAAATTTCTCCCAGCACCACGTCCCCCATGCCAAAACCCACTGCCGGCACCGACTCATTTCCCTGCTTCGCAAAAAGCTCATCATACCGACCCCCCCCAGCAATCGCCCGAAACGCGCCGCCTCGATCAAAAACCTCAAACACCACACCCGTATAATACGCCAGCCCTCGCACAATCCGAAAATCTCGCCTCACATACCCGCCAAGCCCCCTACGCGCCAAGCCCGCCTCCACCTCATCGAGGCGTTCGCTCGCAGCCCCTTCATTTATCACCCTCATCACCTCATCGGCCAACACCCCCAACCTCTCACTTGTCTTCTCCCGCGGCTCTCTCTCACACTTATCTATGGCTTGGAAAACCTCATACCACCTCTCCTCTGGCACATTTCTTTTCCTCAAAAAATCCGCCCAAAAAACACGATCACTCAACCGCACCACAAAATCATCCTCTCCCAACCCAAACGCCCGCAACCCATCGATCACCAACGCGATCAGCTCCACCTCCGCCTGCAAACCCGCCTCACCAATAATATCGCAATTCCACTGAAAATGCTCCCGCAGCCGCCCACGCTGCATCCGCTCGTATCGAAACACCTGCGGCACCGAAAACCACTTCATCGGCTTCCGATAATCCCGATACCGCGCTGCCACCATCCGCGTCAAGCTCGGCGTCATCTCCGGCCGCAGCGCCACCGCTCGTCCCCCCTTATCCACAAAATGATAAAGCTGCCCCACTATCTCCCCCCCAGACTTCTGCGTATATAGCTCCAGCGGCTCCAGCGGAGGAGCATCATAACGCACAAACCCATACCGCCGCGACACCTCGCACCATGTCGCCACAATCCCCTCACGAAACGCACAATCCTCCGGATAAAAATCCCTAAAACCCGGCAACGCCTGCATCCGCACTAGCCCAAAGCAGCCACCTGCTCGGAGGACTGCGACGCGTCGCCTTTACCCCCTCCATCCTCGGGCTTCGGCCCCTGAGCAGCCATCTCCTTCAACTTCTCCTTCAAAATCTTTCCTGGCTTAAACTTCACCACAGGATGAGGCGGAATCACAATATCCGTCTCAGGCTTATTCGGATTCCGACCCACACGCGCCTTCCGCCACTTAATCTCAAACACCCCAAACTTTCTCAACTCCACAGTCCGCCCAGCAATCAAACTCTCAATCATCGCATCAAAATATCGCTGAAGCACCTCCAACACTTGATGCTGCACAAGTCCCGTCTCATTGCTAATCCTAACAACTAAATCACGCTTCGTTAAGTTACTCATACCACCATATTTCAGTAACATATTCCGCTATAAAAGCAACAAATTTTTTAACCCCACACCGCAAGCCTCTTACGTCATTTATCCGATCACATCAATCAAAGCAACTGCAGCCCATACCCCGCCTCAAAACCTTCCAAAGACCCCATCAAAATTAACAACACACCCGCCACTTCCCGCCATCCCCCTTTTTACACCTCCTACCCCTTCCCCCCCATCTAGACCACATCCCACGCCCCCCCACCAACCCCTCACCACACCGCTACACCCTCACCGCCCCCACTCCCCCATCCACCCTCCACACCTCACCCGTCACACGCCGCGCCCCATCCCCCAACAAAAACAATATCATCCCTGCCACATCCTCCGCCTCATTATAGCCCGTCAACGGATGCCGCTCAGCCACCGCCTTCCGCTTCTCCTCCGTCTCCAAAAGCCGCCCCGCAAGCATCGTATTCGTCAACGACGGCGCTACCACATTCACACGCACCCTAGGCGCCCACTCAGCCGCCAGACTCCGCCCCAACCCCTCCACAGCACCCTTCACCGTCCCCACACACGCATGATAGCGCATCCCCACTCCCGCTGCGACAGAACTCACCAACACCACACTCCCCACGCCCTCACCGCGGAAAAGGGCACGCTCGCAGCGTTGCAACACACGCACCGCCCCCATCACATTAAGCTCCCATTCCTGCCGCCACACCTCCCCACGCAGACTCCCAAACGGCTTCAACACTACACTCCCCGGACAATACACCACACCATCCAAATTCCCCTCCACCTCCTGCACGCCATCCTCACGCGTCACATCCCATTCCCACCACTCCCCATCCCAATTCCCACGCGTCCTCGACGCCACCACCACCTCTGCACCCGCATCCCTTGCCCCGCGCGCCACCGCCGCCCCGATCCCCCGACTCCCCCCCACAACCAAAATCCTTCTTCCTGTCAACTTCATACCTGCAAACCTACCCACAAAACCACTCTTTTCAAATTTCCTCTCTCTCACCAAGCTCTCGCTCAATCGCCCACTGAAAGGCCCTTATGGCCCATATGCCTCACATTATCTTCTTGCACAATACCCCTACCGCACCTCATCCTCGCCTGACCAATGCATCCACACCCCAAAAATATCCTTCTACACCTCCTCCTCTGCTCCATATTCCGAACCATGCCTGCTTCTGAAGTCCCCAACGCATCCCCCACCCCACCCGACTTCCCCGTTCCCGACTGGGCCAAAGACGCCATCTGGTATCAAATCTTCCCCGAGCGCTTCTACAACGGCGACCCCTCCAACGACCCCACCCTCGACTCCCTCGCCGGTGCCTACCCCGACGACACCTCTCCCCCATGGCAAATCCACCCCTGGACCTCCGACTGGTATGCCCTCCAACCCCACGAAAAAGCCCACCCCGACCGCCCCCTCTTTCATCACATCCTTCGCCGCCGCTACGGAGGCGACCTCCAAGGCATCCTCCAGAAGCTCGACTACCTCGCCGACCTCGGCATCAACGCCATCTACCTCAACCCCATCTTCCACTCCCCCTCCCACCACAAATACGACGCCCTCTCCTACCACCACGTTGACCCCCACTTCGGCCCCGACCCCGCCGGCGACCTCGCCCTCATCGCCAAAGAAACCTTCCACGACCCCTCCACCTGGTCCTGGACCGCCGCCGACCGCCTCTTCCTCCGCCTCCTCCAAGAAGCCAAAAAACGCAACATCCGCATCATCCTCGACGGCGTCTTCAACCACCTCGGAAAACAATCCCCGCCATTCCAAGACCTCCTTAAAAACCAGCGCCTCTCCCCCTACCGCGACTGGTTCATCGTCGAATCCTGGCGCGACGACACCACCGGCACCCCCTTCACCTACCGCGGCTGGTTCGGCCACGACACCCTCCCCGAAATCCTCGAGATCGACGACAACATCGCCCCCGCCCCGCGCCAATACATCTTCCACGCCACCCGCCGCTGGATGGACCCCGACGGCGACGGCGATCCCTCCGACGGCATAGACGGCTGGCGCCTCGACGTCGCCTTCTGCATCCCCCACGGATTCTGGAAACAATGGCGTCGCCTCGTCAAATCCATCAACCCCCAAGCCTACCTCACCGCAGAAATCATCGATCCCCCCGAAAAACTCCTCCCCTACCTCCAAGGTGACGAATTCGACGCCGTCATGAACTACAACTTCGCCTTCGCCTGCGCCGCCTTCTTCCTCCGCGACGACGCCCAAGCCCTCACCCCTACCGCCTTCCTCGACCGCCTCGCCCACCTCCGCCGCACCCTTCCCCCATCCGTCGCCTACGTCATGCAAAACCTCTTCGGCTCCCACGACACCAACCGCCTCGCCTCCCACGCCGTCAACCGCAACCTCGGCCACTACCACGACTGGCCCACCTACTTCCAGCAATCCAAAGCCACCAACCCCGCCTACCTCCACCGCCCCCCCAACCCCCACGAAAAACGCCTCATCCGCCTCCTCACCCTCTTCCAATTCACCTACATCGGCGCCCCCATGATCTACTACGGCGACGAAGTCGGCCTCCACGGCGCCAACGACCCCTGCTGCCGCAAACCCATGCTCTGGCCAGAATACACCTACGAACCCGAAAGCTACCTCCCCGACGGCACCCGCCGCCCAACACCCGACCCCATCGCCCCCGACCTACACCTCCACCGCCACTACCGCACCCTCGCCCACCTCCGCCACCGCCACCCCTCCCTCCGCCGCGGCACCTTCGAAGTCACCTACATCGACGACGCCACACGCACCTTCGCCTTTCAAAGAAAACACCACACCGACACCCTCACCGTCGCCTTCAACACCTCGAAGCAACCTGTCACCCTTCCCCTATCCAAAATCCAAGCCCCATCCTCCGCCACCATCCTCTACACCGTCGGCGACGCTCGCCTCCGCCGCCCCCTCCTCATCCTCCCCCCCACCCTCACCCTCGCCCCCCACTCCGCCACAATCCTCAAATCCCCATAGACCTCTCCCCCCCAAAAAAACATCCCCCAGCAATGGAAAAAAGCCCCACCCCGACCTGCCCCAAAAATAAGCTTGACAAACAACCTCCACCCTACTCTAACCTCCCCTCATTAATGCTCCCCAAGACTATCCCCATCCAACCTACCCTACTTACCCTCCTTTGCCTCCTCATCCCCCTAAAAAACGCCCCAGCCACCATCGTTGACTCCCTCCAGCACCAACACATCGCCTACCTCCTCCAAAGCTCCCCCGCCCGCATCCTCCGCTACGACCTCGCCACTAAGCAGTGGCTGGCTGCTATACAACTTCCGAATGGATATGGCACACCATCCAAATTCAATGTGGATTCAGACAACTATTACATTGTTTACGGTGGCAGCGTATATAGGTTTACTAATAATAACTTAACCCACACACTTGTATATTCTGCTCAGCAACAAATTAAGGATGTCATAATTGCCCAGCATACCCTCTACATATACTACGAAAATACCAACGACAAAGGAGTCTTTGTGGTCCTTAACAAGTCCAACCTCAACGTCATACAAACATACAACGCTGACCATCCATACACCGGCTTTTCTAAATACTCACCCACTCTCAATAAATTTTTTGCATTAATAAGTCATAACTCCTATCAGAAAGCAATCTGTAGCATAAATCTCGATGCCTCCGGAAACATCACTTCTATAATTCATGACCCTCATGACGGTAAATTTCCAATAGGCACTAAAACATGGCTATCTCCAAGTCAGTCATACATCATTCAAGATGGCAGTGTAGCTTACAATACCTCCAATCTAAACTACGTCTCAGGCCTAGGTGCAGCAATCCTAGACGCCGCCTTCAGCTCCGACGGCCATTTAATTGTTCGCACACCGGATAACCGATTAGTCCGTTTGAATCAGTCTTTCTTACCTGTAGGGGGACTTTTTCTCAATCAAACTCCCACCGCATTTTTTGCTCATAACCAAGAAGTAATACTGTTCTATTCCTCCCCTTCCTCACCTCCCTTTGGAATATCCACTCAATTTATTCCTTTTGCATCGATAGTTCCTCCTCCATTTTCACAACCTTCTATATCAACAAGTGGCATAAAACATCCTAGTTTCCTAGACAACTACGGCATCTTATACCTTGTAGACTCTCAGCAACAGGCCATACATCGATGGTCTACAAATTCTCAACAATATCTTCAACCGATACCACTTAATGGACACCCCATGCAAGTGACTTACTCACCTTCTCTTCATTGCATATATTTGATTTTATCTTTCTCCCTAGGGTCAGTCTATAAAATTGATCTAAACAACCCGAATCCCACTCCGTTCCCATTTATCAACTTTTATTTTTACATACAAGCATTGATCCCCGTTGGAACTCATCTCGTAGTCGTTCCTGAGATGTATCCACTTAATGCGAAAAAAGTTGTCTTCAATTCCTCCGGTTCACTCGTATCCACCTCCACAAATGATCATTCCTATCCCTATACATGGTGCCCCATAAATAAAAGACTCTATACTAGGGTAGCTGCACCATACTACCAAATCTATTCAGAGAAGATCAACATAGATACGGATGGATCGATTACAGACACTATCTATTCCACATCCTTGAATTGGTATTCCTCATCCCTCTCCTCACCTTTCTTGCGTATAGCTCCAGACGGAAGTCTCCTTGTGGATAATTTTGGACATATGTTGAATCCTACTACCCTGAATCTACTCCCCACAGTCCTTCCTTTCCCAATCGTAGACGTTGCTTGGCTAGGAAACGACATCTATACACTCCGATTTTCAGATAATAATCAATCCCTCTTTCAAAAATTCGTCGGGCAAAATTATTCCTTCGGCCCGACCAAAGTATATCCCGGGACACCATGTAAACTATTCTCTCTCGCCAACAACAAACTCCTCGGTATTTCTTTCATCAACGGTTCCACCACCTTCTATGTGTTGGACTCAGATTTTAACATCCTCCCCCCGCCCAATCTCCAGGCTCCACAAAACCTGAATGCCACTATATCCGCAAATCAGACGCAACTACAGTGGCACGACATCAGCGGCGAGACCGAATACATCATCCAAAGAAAAATCGGCCCAAACGGCACCTGGTCGCAGATCGGAACCAATACAATCAACAATACCACATTCTCTGATTCCAACGTAACCCTTGGATTCACCTACCACTACCGAGTCATCGCGAAAAATGGCAACCTCCTCAGCCCCCCATCAAATGAAGTCGCCGTAACCTACGGCCTCCCCAGCCCACCACAAAACCTCACCGCCACCCCCTCCACAAGCCAAATCACCCTCAACTGGACCCCACCCCCAGGCATCTTCATGCAACACATCTTCCGCTCCCTCACTCCCAACGGACCATGGGATTTCGTCCAGACCGTTAACTCCACCGCCACTACCTACACCCACACAGGCCTTGCCCCGCTCACCACCTACTACTACCACGTCGTTGCCCAAAACGGCTTCGGCACCTCCCTCCCCAGCAACACCGCCAGCGCCACCACCCCCAACGGACCCCCACCCTCTCCAGAATTCATAACCACCCCATACATAGGTTACAACTGGCTCCACATCCAATGGACACCCGTGCCCACTGCCACCAGCTATACCCTCGAGCGCTCCTACAGCCACAACGGCCCCTGGACACACGTCATCACCACCTCAGCCACCTCCCACCTCGACATGCCCATCTCATCCAGCGTAAACTACATCTACCGCCTCACCGCACACAATAGCCTCGGCTCATCCCCGCCCGTCACCACCAACATCTACACCCCCTTCCCCACAGGCCCCCACAACGCCTCACTCCAAGCCTTCATCGAATCCCCCCAGCAAATCAAACTCCACTGGAAAATCGTCTCCGCCGCCACCCTATACGAAATCCAACGCAAAACCAACAACTCCACCCTCTGGACCACCCTAGCCACCTTCAACAACCCCACCACCACCCAATACACCGACACCACCGTCCAACCCAACAACACCTACACCTACCGCATCATCGCCTCCAACCCCTACGGCAGCGTAGAATCCAACGAAGTCACCCTCACCCCCACCCAAGTCACCTGCATCCACACCGACACCTTTGACCCCGACGCCTCCTCCACCCTCTGGCAAACCATCACCGGCGGCTCCGCCATCAACGGCGGCAACGGCTTCCACCAAGGCAAAGCCCTCTGGTTTGGAGCAGCCGGCGAACGCTCAGCCCAGACCATCCCCATCTACCTCCACCAACTCGGCTACCTCAAATTCAAATTCCGCGCCGGCCACGAAATCCTCAACGGCCAAACCCACTGGGACAACGCCGACGCCGCCAAATCCGTCATCCTCGAATACTCCACCGACAACGGCACCACCTGGCACCACATCACCACCCTCCCCATCTCCTTCCCCCACCACCTCCAATGGACCGACATCGAAGTCGCCCTCCCCCCAGCCGCCATCACCCCCTCCACTCGCATCCGCTGGCGCCAAAACACCCCCAGCTCCGCCTCCCACGACCCCTGGGCAATAGACAACCTCTGCATCGTCACCGCCCTCATGCCTCCCCCCACCGCCCCAGCCTTCCTCGTCAGCAACGCCTCATCCGCAGAACAAATCTCCCTCTACTGGACCACCGTCACCTCCGCCACAGCCTACAACATCGAAAGAAGCACCGACCTCCAAAACTGGACCCCCATCGCCACCACACCCCCATCCCAAAACTACTACACCGACACCCAACTCACCCCCAACACCTGGTATCACTACCGCGTCAAAGCCGTCAACACCGGCGGCTCCTCGCCCCCTTCCATGACCACCTCTTCAGCCACCCTCAAGCGCATCGAAGAATGGCGCCTACAAAACTACGGCACCACATCCCCCAACGGCCCCTCTGCCAGCCTCGCCACCGCACCCGATGGCGTCCCCAACCTCCTCCGCTTCGCCTTCAACCTCAACCTCACCGACCCCGCAGTCCCCATCACCCCATCCACCGGCACCAAAGGCCTCCCCCACGTCTACATCGACACCACCACCCAAAAACTCACCCTCGAATTCATCCGGCGAAGAGCCACCTCCACCCCTGGCATCACCTACCAAGTCGAATTCACCAACGACCTCCAAACCTACACCCCAGGCGGCTCCGCCTTACTCATCATACCCATCAATACCCAATGGGAACGCGTCCTATGGCAAGACAGCCAGACAATCACCCAAAATCCCCGCCGCTTCGCACGAGTCCGAATCACCGAAAACCCATAACCCATCGACCACGACAAACCGAAAACATCCCCCGCACACCACCTTTGGAGTGCGATGTCAACCGAAGCCCTTACCTCGCGCAACACCGCTTTTTAGAGTGCCGCAGCCCAATCCGGCGCCCGCCCCATGCGCCGCCGCTTGCTTTGGAGAGCGATGTCAAGCGAGGCTTTTGCCTCGCGCAACACCGCTTTTTAGAATCCAAAAAAAACAAAGCCTTAGCCTTATGTCCCACCCCTTTCCCTTTCGGAATACTTCACCAACCGAGTCCGATACCTCGCGCAACACCCCTTTCTCTCCTCCCATCACCCCTTTTTCTCACCCTTAAAACTTCCAATGCCGCCCCAGAATCTTCCAATGCCACGCCAGAAACTTCCAATATTGCGCCAGAATCTTCCAATAGTGCCCTAGAAACTTCCAATATCGCCCCAGAAACTTCCAATATCGCCTCAGAATCTTCCAATACCGCGCCAGAATCTTCCAATACCGCCCCAGAAACTTCCAATATCGCGCTAGAAACTTCCAATACTGCCCCAGAAACTTCCAATGCCACGCCAGAATCTTCCAATACCGCCTCAGAAACTTCCAATATCGCGCTAGAAACTTCCAATACTGCCCCAGAAACTTCCAATATCGCTCCAGAATCTTTCAATATCGCCTCTGCGACTTCCGATAACGTCCCCTTCAAGCCCCCCATCCTCCGCTCGCATATCAAGCACCGAAAGCATAAGGAAAAGATTGCCCCAGCCTCCCCCAAACGCCAACCTCCTTCCCCTCATCCGATCCTCTCACATGTCCTGATCGCCAAACTTTCTATCCACAAAAGCGCCCGTTTACAC
>JANWVL010000153.1 GCA_025056655.1 Candidatus Methylacidiphilales bacterium | reverse complement strand
CGGGGTGTTCCACCTCACGGCTTTGCATACCTGGGGCACAAGTCGAGTGATCAACGCATCGAGATGTTGCCCAACGTCGCGTTTCCATCCAGGCATCGCAGCAATATAAGCCTGCACTGGTGCGTCGCCATCAGCTTTAGCGATTTGTGGGTTGCCGCCAGAGAGAAGTCTCACGGGTGTTGTTTCCATGGTGCTAAACATGTGTGGGTGGCGCACTTGAGGTGATTCTTTTACATCAGATTATAGTCTCGGATTGTATTTCTATTGAACAGAAATAGCAATCTATGTATCCGATCGAGCAAAATAATATGCTAGGATGATAGAGGCCTTTCAGCACTGACTACAAGACGACGGCCATAAGTGGATTGAGACGTGCCTGCTTGTGACCAAAAGACACGCTCTTCTTCGGTGCGAGATTGAGCTTGCTTGCGGCGACAATAAAGAACCAGTGGAAAACCGATGAGCCGCTCGTAGAACCTTTTTGGCTTGGGTTCACTGACGTTATGAAGCACGATATTTGTGAATCCGTTGAGCCTCATGTATAAATACAGTTGTGGGAAAGACCATGGCATGATGTGCATGTGTGTGCCTGTGGCAATTCGACCTGTAAGGCATGGGAAACTCGGAAAAAAGCCTCGCAGGAAAAACTTAAGTCGCGATTCAGGATACCAGATATTTGGGGTTGTGACGATTAGTTTGCCTCCAGGCACCAGATGTGAATAGGCGGTCTTAAAGAAAAGATTGGGATTTCCTAGATGTTCTATGCCCTCGCAAGAGACAATAGCTTCATAAAGCGGCAAATCTTCAGGAATGCCCAAATCAAGATCGGCACAAAGAAATGTGTGATATGTCGCGCTGTATGTCTGGCTTATGTCTGTGGCGGTGTGTGTGTGGGGGGGGGTAAAAAGATCTATGCCATCTAATTTACATTTGTAGTGGAGAGCATCTTTTAGCCATCCGCTACCAGAGGGTGCGTCGAGTATTGTTGCCGGACGCCATTGATTGAGTAGGTCAGAGACTACGGGTTGATAAGGTTTCGGCATAGTATGGCTATGTAACAAAGAATCTTTGCGTAGGCTTAGAGGCGGAATGTGGACTGTTCAACCTTTAATTCAAGATAAATCAATCATTGATTCAAAATCAGAACAGTGAGCCGATGTTGTGGTATATCATGGAGAGAACCTGGCTTGTAGTTCGTAACAGGGCAGAAGTTTCGCGTGCAAAACAAGACAAAAATTGAAATCCTAGATCTTTGACTTAAGAATAAACTCTCTCATGCCCGACCGTTGCTGGATTTATATCGCCACTCTTTTTACCCTCTTGGCCAGTCTCTATGCGGGACACAAAGCTTATTCCAAGCCCACATCCATCCATTCTCCCCTTCTCCGCGCGCTGCTTCTTTTCGCTCTGCTTGCCCAAACTCTCTTCCTGCATTTCCGCGGACAATCCCACGGTCATTGCCCAACGACTAACCTCTTTGAGACACTC